>VGRB01000051.1 GCA_016875475.1 Deltaproteobacteria bacterium | reverse complement strand
CCGACGATTTGGGTCAGACCCCCAGCGCGTTGACTTGCCCTCCGGGGAGGGGTAGCCTCCGGCCCACGTCCCTTCCGATCGGTCTTGGGGGCCAACAGAGGAGGTTCGGATGCGTGTCCACGTGAAGGCTCTGTTCGGGCTGGGCTTCGCGTCGGTCCTGCTGGCCGCGGCGCCCGCTGCGGCGCAGTTCGGGGGCTTCAAGGTCAACGTGAACGTCCCCGGCGGCGACGAGAAGGTCAACAAGGCGAACGACGCGTTCCAGAAGGGGTTCGCGGCGCTCCCGGAGTCCTACGGCCGCGACGCGGACGAGGAGGGCCGGAAGCTCGCCGAGGCCCAGAAGCTGCTGGATTCCGGCAGGTCGCAGCTCACGAGCGAGACCAAGCTGAACAGCAAGTTCAACGACGTGGACGGGAAGCGGCAGCAGCTCGAGGCGACCATCGCGATGCACAAGCTGATGCTCGCGTGCTCGGTGGCGCGTCACGACGTCCGCAAGACCCACGTGGCCGGCCAGGAGGCGAACGACGGGCAGCTGAAGAAGCTCGACGACGCGGTCGCGGCGTTCGCGGGCGGCGCGAAGCCCGAGTTCAAGCGCCAGGTCGAGTGGTGGCAGACCGAGGCTCAGAACGTCCGCGGGAACAACAAGGACCTCGCGGCGTCGGAGCGCGACCGGGTGGCGCGCGAGAAGAAGAAGCTGATCAACCGCAAGCTCGCCGAGGCGGAGAAGCTGATCGACAAGTACGTGAAGGACGCGCGCGCGATCGTGGTCAAGGGCGAGGCGGAGCTGCCGGCCAAGACCATCCAGGACGTCGCGGGCGAGATCGGCAAGGTCAAGGCCGTCTTCGAGCCGGCCGGCGCGTACTACGAGCGCGAGATCCAGGACTACAAGTTCTACAACGCGTGGTTCAAGCCGGCCACCGCGGACGCGGCGAACGAGCTTGCGGGCCTGTTCGGCGGGACCGTGGTCGCGGCGGGCGAGACCGAGGGCAAGGCGCTCGCGGTGTCGTTCCAGGCCAAGGCCGACCACTGCTACTGGGTGGCGGGCCGCTGGAAGGTCTACACGGGCGGCGAGGAGGCCAGGATGGACTTCTCGACGAAGGGCAACGCCTCCGCGATCCAGGAGTGGCACTTCTGGCGCAACATGCGCTGGGCGAAGAACGGCGGCGTCTGCGTGACCGCGGACCTGCCCGTCACGGCCGGCGGCGAGCTGAAGTTCGCGGGCACCTCCAACGCGCTCCGCTACGCGGTCATCGCGTTCCCGCGCGCGAAGTTCCCGATGTGGATCGCGGCGGACATGTCGATCTCGACGCCGGACTTCTGCGACAGCGCGGCGTGGAAGGCACTCTGGCAGAACCCGATCCCCGGCACGCTCGTGTGGGGCGAGAAGGAGCCCTACGTCGTGTCGAGCAACGACGGGCTCGATTCCGTGTGGCTGACCGTCCGCACCCTGACCGGGTCCGAGAGCCGCATCCAGAAGCACGGCGTCCGCGGCAAGGCCCCGGCGTCCCGCGCGGTCAAGACGCAGTTCGCGTTCCGCCGCTGCCATTCCGAGTCCACGGACCCCGAGGCGAAGAAGCTCGCGGCGTGTCACGACGGCATCGACAAGAAGTACGGCCCGCAGTACGACAAGTGGGGCAAGGAGAAGGAGTACGCCAAGACCATCTCCCAGTACCAGAACGCGAAGCAGAAGCTGGACCAGCTCGGCGAGCAGGAGGAGAAGGAGCGCACGTCGAAGTGCGGCGCGATCGAGGCGAAGATCTCGAAGCGCTGCGAGGAGACGTTCAACGCGCTCGTGGACGAGGTGACCGGCAAGGGCCCGTCGTCCGCGCTCGACACTCCCGCGTACTGGGACCTCCTGACGCAGGCGTACACGAACGATTGATCCCGGCGGGCCGCCTCAGGTTGCCCTGGCCGCCCTCCCTATCCCCTGCCGCTGCCGGTACACATCTGCGACCTGTCTCGCACAGGCCGCGGGGTTCCGCAGGATCGTCCGCCCCCAGTACGCGAGCACGCTCCAGCCCTCGGATTCGAGGCGGTTCCGCTTGCCGGCGTCCAACTCGGCCACGTCGATGTTCCCGTGGAACGCGAAGCCGTCGCAGTACACCGCGAGCTTCACGTCGGGCCACGCGAAGTCCGGGACGGTCACGACGCGTCCGCCCTTGTCGAACACCTCGAAGTCGCGACGCCCCGGCGGAAGGTCGGGGAACGCGGCCAGGGCCGCCGCGAGCGGCTCTTCGATCGCGCCCCTCCGATACTTCGGTGCCCCATCGGAGGCGCCAGGGCGCTGCTCGCCCAGCATGCGCGCGAGCGCCGGCAGGCCGGTCGTCTCGGGCTCGACGGCTTGCGGCTCCACGGTCACCTGTTCGGACAGGATGACGAGCAGGTCCCGGATGCGGTCCTTGTCGAAGAACGGATGCCAGGTCTGGTTGCGGTAGTGCTTCAGGCACTGGTAGCACGCCTTCAGGCACGGGTGGCCGTACAACCGCTCCATCGCGGCACCGGCGACCTCGGGCAGCCTCGCGGCCATCTCCTCGAGGTAGCCCGCGCCCCCGGGGACCGTTTCGTAGAACACGATCTGGTCGCCGGCCGCTCCCCTCGGCATCCTCCTCGGGAACGCCGCGATCTCGCCCGTCTCCAGTTCCAGCAGCGCGCCTGCCCCGACCAGCAACGCCTCGGCCAACGTCACGGCGGTCGGCGAGAACTTCGATCGCCCGATGGCCTTCTCGTCCTCGCGCGACGGGAACGTCAGCACCAGGCAGTCCGTCTCGAACCGATACCCGAGCACCAGCGACGCGGGCTCGCCCTTGCAGAACTTCGCGTGCTGGGTCTTCCATTCCTGGACCTGGCGCAGTTTGTCGTGGTCGTTCGGGTTGTGCGGCAGGTGCCGGCCGCAGTCGGGGCATAGCCAGAACCGCGATCCCCGGGCGGTTTTCCCGTCCAGGCGCCCCCAGTTGGTGACCAGAACCTCGCCCCGCGAAACGATGTCCAACGGCAGCAGCGGGTACGGATACGTCCGCCAGTTCGTGCCGGACCCGGACAGCAGGTTCTCGCGCCGCTCGTGCGACTGCTTCTGGCGCGACTCCTCGTCCGACGAGATTCGCAGGTTCTCTTCGGCCTCGAACGCGTCGACGAAGACCAGGTCGGTGGCGTGCGGCAGCGCGCCATGGCACCGTGGACACCGGTTGCGCCCCGATTCGACTGCCTCCCCGCACTCTTCGCAGAAGTGGAACGCCTGCAACCGTCCCGACGTCTCGGCGTCGCTCCGCCCGACCCGCCCTTCCGCGGTGCCAGGGCCCCCAGGGAACAGCACGCGGATGGAACGCAGCTTGCGCCCGTTCGCGTACACGAAGTTGCCCGGCGCGAACTCCTCGATCGCGATCGGCGAAGGCCGGTACAGCGTGGGCGTGTCCTGCACCCCGGGATCCAGGCTGAACGTCTCCAGCGGGAACTGGTACGCGGGCAGCAGCCCCTTGGTGGACAGGTAGTTCAGCGTGTATGCGCGCTCGCGGTCCTGCGTGATCTCGAAGTATGCACGCTTCCGCGCGCTGGCCTTGCGGTCGTCCTGCCTCGGCGAGCCGACGGTCGAGTACTCGCGGAACTCGCGGTCGAGTTGCCGCACGCGCTCCCACCAGCCGTCGAGCACCTGCCCGAGGTCGCGTTCGAAGCCGTCCACGATCCGCCCGGTCTCCTCGGGACCGTACCCGGAAACGCGTCCCAGGCGCCGGTCCTCGGCGAGCACGTGCGCGACCTGCTGCACCAGTCCAATTCGCCCCCCCCGGACCTCGGCCAGCAGCCCTTCGATCTCCTCGCACTTCCAGCGCGTCGGGACACGCATGTCGTCCAGCAGGTCGCCCAGCAAGGCCGGCAACTGGGCCGTCACGCACTCCAGCAGGTACGAACGCAGGTGTCGCGTCACGACCTTCACGTTGTCCAGCCGAAGGCGAGGCGGCTCGAACGTGCCCGCGACCAGCCATTCGGGTTTGTCGAACGCGTGCCGATCGTGCGCCCCCCCCGCGCAGAACGTGGACACGAACCCGATCCGCAGGCGCCGGCCCGCGCGCCCGACGCGCTGTGTGTAGTTGGCCGGCGTCGGCGGTGCGTTGCGCAGCACCACGGTGAGAAGCGGCCCGATGTCCACGCCCAGCTCCAGCGTGGGCGTGCAGACCAGCGCGTCCAGGCGCCCCTCCTTGAACCCCGTCTCGCGTTTCGCACGCTCCTCCCCGGAAATCTGCGCGCTGTGCTCGACGATCGCGAGCCGCCTCGGCTCGTGGTCCAGGTACCGCCGGACGTAGTAGTTCTCCTGCTCGATCGCCGACGCGACCAGGCGCCCGCTCCCGCACCTCGGGGTCGGGCACACGGGCAGCGTGTACGGCCGCCACGTCTTGCAGGCGTTGCAGCGGAACCCCTCGGACGGCGCGTACAGGCGGATGACCCGCTTCGCGATCTGCAGCGCCTTCAGGTTGTGCACGCGTTCCGCCTTCGGGATCGGGAAGTCCGGGACCGGCTCCAGGACCTCCTTGTCCACCAGCGCGGGCACGATCGCGTGAAGGAACAGGTCGGCCGCGGCGCGGTCGCGGATCAGCTTCACCGCCAGCTTGTGCGGGGCAGTGAGCTGTCCGGCCTTCGGGTTCTCCTGCGTGAAGCCCGACAGCCACCCGGCCTTCCGCACGTGGTCCGGCCGGTCCAGCGCGTACGCCTTCGGCGACCGGTCGGTTTCCGGGAACCGGACGCAGTACGGCTCGACCTCCAGCTCGCGGAAGCGGCGCTTGCGGTTGGGGTCGATGTACTCCTGGAAGAAGTCGAACGTGACGGCGCGGTTCTTCCGCATCACGTCCAGCAGCGCCCGGACCAGCAGGATCGCCTGGTCGGCCTGAAGGCCCGCGGCCGACGCGGCAGCGACGAACCGAGCGTCCCCCGCCACGTCGTCCAGGAACTCGTAGTCCACCGCGGCGAGGCCCAGGTTCTCCAGCGACTGGCGCTGCCGGCTGTGCCGCGTGAACTCGTTCGCGGCCTCGTACGTCAGGGCCTCCAGCCAGCGTTCGCGCTCGGGACGCGTCAGCCGCGACGGGATCACGCCGATCGCGCGGTAGTGGTCGAACAGCCTCTCCGGAAGCTCGACCAGGTACACGCCGCGGCCGGGATCGTCGCGCAGTGCATGGGCCACCAGATGCCGCATCGCGAACGTCCGGTGCTTGTCGGCCGTGTACCCGGCCTGGTGCGCCACGTCCTGGCGGTTGTCCGCGAACACCAGCAGCTTCCGGTCCGCGTCCTTCAGGTGGTCCAGGTGGTGCGCGGTCAGGACGGACACCGTGGAAGCCGTCCCCGTCCGCAGCGGCGTGACGATGTCGCCGCGCGTGTACACGTCCCCGCACGCGGGGCAGGTGTTCAGTTTGCCCTTGTGGATCCACATCGCCACGGTGCCGGCGTGGCACTTCGGGCACTCCTTGCCCGGCTCGCCCACGCAGCCGCACCGCGGGCACACGGACACCGGCTCCAGGTCCTTCGACGCGCGCGACTTCCGCTCCGGGCGCTTCTCGCCCCCCTCGCCGCTCCCGTCTTCCTCGTCGGTCTCCGATTCGGGCAGGTCCAGGATCTTGTGCGTCAGGAACGCGGTGTGCTCGTCGCTGAAGAAGTCCCCGGTGGCCACAGGACGGTCGTCGCCCTCCTTCTCGAACCGGACCTTCACGAAGTCCTGGCCGCATGTGCGGCAAAGCGCCGCGGGACGCGCCACGGACCCGCACGCCGGGCACTCGGTGCCGCCTTCGCGGACCAGGGTCCGGCATTCCGCGTTCAGACAAAGCGACACGTCGTAGATGCCGTGGAAGAACGTATGCAGCTTGGGACGCAACCGAGGGGGATGGTCGTCATCGCCGACGCTCCCCACGATGAGGTACGCCTCGATCTCTCGGCGGACCTGTTCGACGGGGACGGCCTCGCGGCCCGGGAACCGCTGGCGGAGCTGCGCTGCGGCATCGTCCAGGGCCGCGGGCGTCGAGAATATCTCCCCGAGTTCCCGCACGACCCGGTTCCCGTCCATGAGCGCGCCGACGCGCTCGGACACGAACCCGTCAGCGGGGCACCGCCTGCCCGTCAAGCGCTCCGCCAGCGCGACCACGGACTCGTCGTTCTCGGTGTCCACTGCGACCAGGTCCGAGTCCGCGAGCCTCGGGGCGGGTGGCATCCAGCCCGGCGCCGTGTCCGTGCGGGCCGCGTACCGCTCGCCGACGATGTCGCCAGCCTCGATCGTCTCGCCGAACAGGGACGTCGCGAAGCCGGCCAGGGCCGCGGCCCCGCCGGCGCCGGCGGCCACGGTCGCGGACGTGCCTACGCCGACCATTTCCCCGGGCCCCAGGCCCGCGTGCGCCTTCAGGCGCCGGATCAGGCACGCGATCTCGGTCGCGAGCGCGCCGCGATAGCTATGGACCTCGTCCAGCACCAGGAACCGCAGGGCCTTCGTGAACAGCCCGCGGTCGTCCCTGCGGATCAGCAGGAACTCGAGCTGCTTGTAGTTCGTCAGCAGGAGGTCGGGCGGGTTCGCGCGGATGGCCATCCGGTTCGTGCGCTCGGTCTCGGCCGGGGCCTCGCGGAGGTTCTTCGCGGTCGCGTCGCTGTCGCCCGTGTACAGACCGAACGAGGCCGACAGGCCCGTCCCCCGCAGCAGCCGCCGCATGCGCTCGAGCTGGTCATTCGCCAGCGCGTTCATCGGGTACAGCAGGATCGCCTGGACCCCGCGGACGCCCTCGGCCTTGCGACGCAGGACCGCGTCGGGCACCGGGAGCAGGAACGCCTCGGTCTTGCCAGAGCCCGTGCCCGTCGTCACGACGAACGACCGCCCGGCCCGGCCCGCCTCGAGCGCCTGTTCCTGGTGCCGGTACAGCCTGCCCATGTCGAACGGCCAGTTCGCGCGTACGAGGTCCGGGTCGATTCCCCCGTCCGCCGCGATCTCGGCCAGGGTCCGGCCGCGCTCGAACTCCCGCGCGAGCGTGACATACGGCCCCTTCACGATCAGGTCAGTGCGGGCGAGGTGTTCCTCGAACTGCGTGCGCAGGCGCTCGTCCAGGAAGCGGTAGGACGTGCGCAGGAACCGGCCGTACTCCGTGACGAGGTCGCGGACGGCCAGGGGGATGTTCGCAGCCACGCCTGCCCTCCTTCAACGCGTGCGGGAAATGCGCCAAATGGTGCAATTCCCGGATCCGCCCGTCCCGAAATGCGCCGTTGGCGCATTCAAATGCACCGAATGGCGCATTTCGCGATCCGCGACGGGATTCACTTTCGCACCTTTGGCCGCGCCTCCGCCCGCGGAGCCTGCTTCAGCGCCGGCCCAGGCACGTAGTGCGCGGATCGTCCGCGGCCCACGATTGCCACCAGACGCTCCTCGCGCAGCTCGCGCATCAGACGCAGGACTTCGGTCCGCGAGAATCCGGAGATCCGCCGGACGTCGGCATTCGTCAGGGAGCCTCGCTCGATCATCACCGCCTGGACGCGCAGCCGCACGGCCTCGCCGTCCAGGTCGAGCGCCTCGTCCGTCGCCTGCCTGCCGAGAAGCAGGTCGGAGTGCTGGCGCGCGAGCCGGTAGGTCGTGCCTCGGCCACGGCCGTGAGGCACGATGAACCCTCGCTCGCGCAGGTCCACGAGCTTGGCCGCGGCCTCGTCCTCGTCCCCCTGCAACGCCCGCGCGCCGGACCAGCGATCGATCTGCCCGCGGTCCGCGAGCGCCCGCAGGACCAGCAGGTCGTCCAGGTCCAGGTTCCGACCCTCGCGGGTCTCCTTCACGACGAATCGTGCGAAGGCGTCGTGCGTCTTCGTCGGCAACGCGAGCCTCACCGTGGACTCGTCCGCCTCGTAGCGGGGCATCCCCTTTCCCAGGCGCAGCAGTTCCTCGTGGATCCGATCGACGCCCATGCCCCGGCGATTGACCCAGCCGATCGCCTCGAACGCCTCCGCCAGCAGCGGGTTCCGCCGGAAGGGCGCGTGCCGAAGGATGTTCTGCGGCGTGATCCCGCCCAGGAGCCCGCCGGGGCTGACGACATCGATCCGGCCCGGCCTGACCTCGACGTAGACCGACTGGTTCAGGAAGTAGTCCCGGTGCACGACCGCGTTGAGGATGGCCTCGCGCGCGACCCACCACGTCAGGTCGGGAAGCGCCAGCTCCTCGAAGCCGCGCGTCTCGACCAGCGACACCTTCATCCGCGCCTCGAACAGCCCGCGCAAGGCGTCCATGACGGACATGAGCGGCCCGCGGAGGTTGAACGGCGCGTCGTAGCGCGTGGCGGTCCGATAGTGGGTGAACTGGATCTCGTGCTGGGGCACCCACCTGCCTATGGCGGCGGACCGGCCCAACAGCATCACTGCAGCGATGGTCACGTCGTTCCCGCGGACGAGCCCGAGGTTCGCGAGCATCTCCGCCGGCGTCTGCCCGGCCAGCGCCGGCTTCCGGCCTTCGGTGACCAGGTAGGTCTGGAAGCGCTTGATCTCCTCGGGGTCGAGGTCGGCCATCGTGGCGCCGTCCGCCGGCAGCGCCGTGCGGTCCCCTTCCCCGGCCGCCAGGACGCGCTTCACCAGGGCCGAGCCCGTCAGGGGCTTCGTCTCCTTGCCCACGCGGATCTTCGCGACGCCTTCCCGCGTCGTGAACACGCCGTAGCCCTTCGGCACGTGGATCGCGACAAGCCTGGCCTCGGGCTCGACGAGTTCCTCGACATCGACGAGGAGCGGCGGGTCGGTGCCGTCGAAGATCGACTTCCGGATCGTCTCGACCGCGAGGTCGCCCACGCCGCGCAGCGCGTCCGCGCGCGTCCGCTTCCTGTCGTGAACCCCGAGGAGCACGACGCCGCCCGACTGGTTGGCCATCCCGACGGCAGCCTCACGGACCTCGCGCAACTGCTCCTTCAGGCGGCCGGGATCCCAGGGCTTGCATTCGAGAAGCTCCGACTCGATGACGTCGGCAGGCGCGCCATCGAGCTGCTTCAGGAGCGACCGGATCTCGGCGAGTGTCGTCTTCATGGGAATGGATATTGGCGCATTCTTGAAATGAAGTCAATATCCATTCAAATGGAACAAATGGACGGGGGTCGTCGCGCTACTTCCCGCCGGCCCATTCGGCGAGTCGCTCGTGCAGGTACGCGACGAAGGCCGGGCGCTTGCGGGCCATGACCGGAAACGCGGACAGGACGTGGGCGAAGTCGTCGGGATCGAGACCATACGCCTCGGCCACGGCGCGATTCGCTGCCCACAGGTCGGGCCACGCGGTCTCGTCGTCGGTGATGTGGTCAATACCGGACTTCCAGGCCAGCCGGGTCGCGACCCCCCTCAGCCCCACGAGGGCCGCTGGCGCTGGCACGGCCATCGGCTGGATGTAGGTGAAACTGACGCTGGTCCCGGCGGTCCGCATCCTGAGCCCGTAGTCGAACACCAGCGAGTTCAGGACTGTCGCCGCGACAAGTGGGTCCAGGGCGTCCGGCAGAACTCCGGTGAGCTTGTGGCTGGCCGCAGATCGTGCCGGCAGTACCGCTGCGATGCACGTGGGCTCGTTCGTGTTGCTCGCCGTCTCGCGAAACACCAGCAACGGCTCCGGGCGCGGGGGCCGGCCGTACTTCTTCTCCGCGGCCTCGACCGATAGCCACCAGCGGATCGGTTTGATCCCGACCAAGAACTGCTCGACGTGCTTGCCCTCGAACACTGGCCAGAAGCCGCGGTCCCGCATCAGCTCCATCGCGTCGCCCGGGTCCGCGGGCATCGAGGGCAGGACCCAGCCCGGCTGGAACAGGCGGCCCGTTGCTCGATCGGTCCACAGGTCGCTATCGCGACGGCTGCCGTTGTAGATCTGCATGTGCGCCTGGTCGGTGAACAGGTTCGCCTGCCACGTTCCCGGTTCCGAATCCCCGAGCCTCGGTCGCTGCTCGTGCATCCGCCGGGCCAGACCCTGATCGCGCGCGCCGCGGTACTCCAGGAACGCTGACGACTCCGGTGACAGCCATTCCAACTCGGCCTTGCTCGCGGACACGAACCACGGCGGGTTTGCGGCACCGCCTCCCCCCCGCCCCGGCTCCCGCCAACGAGCCGTGGCGTCAAGTTCCTCGATTTCGTGCCGCATGAACGCGACCTGGAACGGCGCGCCGGACGGGACCTTTCGTACGACCAGGCTCACGAACTTGTACCGCGAGTCGATCGGGAAGACCTTCCTGCGGTTCTCGAACGCGTAGAACCGGTCGATCGTCGCCTCGGCCAGCAGGTATCGCCGCAGGGCCACGCACCCGTCGCCGTTGTAGAAGACCGACGGCACGATCATGCCCACCGCGCAGCCGGGCCGGCCCAGACGGATCGCGCGGTCCAGGAAGTACTTCGACAGATCGTCGTGCGCCGCGCCCGTCCGGGCCTTGGACAGCGGGAAGTCGCCGCCGTTGCGCAGGAACTGCGCAGTGGTCTTCGTGCGCTTGCTGTACTCGTCGAACTCGCCGTCGAGCCCCGGGTGCGATGCGTGCAGTTCGCGGATTCGCCGGTCGAGGTCCCCACCCGTGAACGCGCGGATCAGCACGTCCGTGGCCGCGTAGAAGTCCTTTCGGGCGGGCAGCACCTTGTCCCACGGGGGGTTGCCCAGGATCACGTCGAACCCGGCACGGGCCGGGTCCAGCACGACCTCCGGGAACTCGATCTCCCAGTGGAAGTAGCGATCCCGGTCGCGGCTGGCCAGGAACTGCGGGTACCAGGGCCGCGACTCCGCGATCCGGGCGAGGCCGGGGGTCCCGACCTGGCTGCACAACGTCTCCCAGTCGGCCCAGATGTCCGGCACGAACAGCGACGCGGACCGCAGGTCGAACAGCAGCTTCGCGGACGCGAGGATGGCGTCAGCGCGACGGCGGAGACTGTCCTTGTACTCCTGCTCGGCCACGCTCTCGGGCTCGATGCCCTCGCGCCGCAAGGCCTCGGGCGGCGTCTGGTCGATCAGGCGGCGCAGCGACGCGGCATCTTCGATCGCCGCTCGGACCGAGGCCTGGAACAGCCCGGGCCCGGCCCGCCGGCCGCTGCCGCGCGTCGCGGGGAGCGGCGGGGCCTCGAGTCCGTCCATCCACGACCCGACCAGCGAGTTGCCGACGCGCACGTGGTGCTCGAAGTAGATCAGGGGCCGGTCGCCCGCGACCGATTCGACCCACAGCGCCACGCGCGCAAGCTGGACCGCGGTCGGGTTCAGGTCCACGCCAAACAGGCACCTCTCGGCCACGCGCCGCTTGCACCACGCCCGCGCCTCGGACCCCGCGGCCCGGGCCTCGTCGTCCGCCACCTTCCATGCGTCGTCCCAGCCCTGGCCCGTGGTTGAGCGGAACGCGGCCGGCGCGCTGCCGTTGCCTTCGACGACGTACGCGCGGTGCAGGGCCTGGCCCAGGAAGCGCATCGACTCGACCAGGAAGTGCGCGCTGCCGCACGCGGGGTCGAGGATGCGCAGGCCCTCGATCTCGGCGGCGGTCCGGCCCTCGACCAGCGGCCCGATCGCGTGGCGTACCGGGTCCTGCGCAAGCGGGCGCGGCGTGTAGAACGACCCCGAGCCCTTGCGTCCGGGACCAGGGACGAAGTGGAACGTACCGGGCTGGAGCCGGCGCAGCAGCAGTGCCGGTGCCCCCTTCCTCAGGCCTCTGTCTTCCGACTCGCCGGCCTCGCCGTCCTCGCTGTCAGCGTCTTCGTCGGCCTCGTCGTCCACGTCGAGGGAGTCCTCGTCGTCGTCCTCGGCGGCGGCGGGGTGGAGCGATTCCGCCTCGGTGCCCGCGACGATCTCGAAGTCGCCCTTCAGGGCGATCGACTTCTCGCGGCACAGGCGAACGACTTCCGAAGGGGCGAGCGCGTAGGTGCGGCCCTGCGACTTCAGCTCGATCACGGGCCCGGCCGCGACGCGCGGCTGCCCGGCAGCCTCGGCGTCCGCGGACGGGTACAGGCCGTGGAGGCGATCGTCGCCGGCCCCGAGGTGGAACCCGAGCACGTCGCGCAGCAACGGGCGGATGAACCTCTCGCGGCATTCCGGGGCGCCCTCGGCGGAACCCTCGGTGCGTTCGCGGATGCGGCGGAAGCGCGCGAACGCGGCGTCGGCGGCGCGGTCCGTGACCTTCCTTCGGCCGCGGCCCGCAGGCCGGCCGAACACGCTGCCCAGGTAGTAGTCCGAGAAGAACCCGCGAACGTTGCGGAGGTGGCGGAGGGTCACGGCTCACCTCCGCGCGCCACCAGGAACAGCGCTCCGAGGGGGCGTGGTCCGCCGGGCGACCGGACCTCCCGGAACTCGGCGATCTCCTCCCGGCGCGCCGTGGCCTGGACCTCGACCGCGGCCCGGCGGGCCGAAAAGCCGCGACCCGTGTCGTGCTCGGCGAACAGTAGCTGCTCGCCCCTGTCGGTGATGAGCCCCTTCGCGCGCCGCTCCTCTTGTTCCACTTCGCTGATCCGATCGGCCGTGTCGGCCTCGAGGTCACGCAGGAGGATGTCGGCCTGGTGCGAGCGCACGCGCGCGACCGCATCGGCGCGGGCCCGCACGCGCGACCCGGCCGCGGCCACGGCAGCAGCGCGCAGTGTCTCGAACCGGGTCTCGAAGATCCGGGCCACGTCCGCGGTGGTCACGTTTCCTGGTGGGTCGCCCTCAGACAGCAACGCGAGGTCGGACGGGCCCGGGTCGAGCACGGTCCCGCCGAGCGTCACGCGAACCGTCAGGATGAACTCCTCGAGCAGGGCCCCTCCGCCCTCGATGGCGCCCACGAACGTGAACAGGATCCCGGGCGCCTGGGCGGGCGCGACCGTCCGAACCGCGAGCCTCCGCGGCGGCAGGCCCCGCGCCATCGGGTACACATGGAGCAGCCGCCGCCGCGCGTCCGCGGCCATCGCGCGGACCAGGGGGTGGATCGGGGTCGCGTGCTCGACCTCGTCTGCGCGGTGCTTGACCGCGACCGACCGCCGGAACGTGATCGCCGGATACGTGGCGGGCACGCTCTCGCCGCGAAGGCTGGTCGGCACGGTCACGGCGAACACGCCGTCGCGGTCGCGATCGGCGGTCGCGTTGCCGGGCCCGAGCAGGTCTATGGCGATCGATTCGAGGTCGAGGTCGTCGGGGACGAGCGGCTCTGACGTGTCGAGCAGCCTGAGGATCCGGTCGCGTTCGGCCGCAAGATCCTGGCCAGTGCCCGCGGCGAGCAGGGGCTGCACGTTCCGCACGAAGTCGGCGGTCCGGTCCTCGAACAGCCGCACCAGGTCGGCCGTCCGCTGCCGCACGTCCGCGGCCTCCGGGTCGAGTTCGACCAGACCGGCCTCGACGTCCCGGTCCCCGGCCAGCATCCCGAGGACGTCCGGCGTCGAAACGCGGTCCCCGGCCATGTTCTCGATCTTCTGGACCAGCAGGTCGAGGACCTCCTCCTCCGGGCTGTGCGGGTAGTAGAGGTAGCGGATGACGGGCGGGCGCGTCTGGCCGTAGCGATCGACGCGCCCGTTCCGCTGTTCCATCCGGTTCGGGTTCCACGGCAGTTCGAAGTGGATGACGCGCCGGCAGTGCTTCTGGAGGTTCAGGCCCTCGCTGGCCGCGTCGGTCGCGAGCAGCAGGCGCGTCGCGGGTTCGTCGAACGCGTCCTGGCAACGCAGCCGCTGCCGCCGGCTCATCCCGCCGCGCAGGACCACGTACGAGCCGGCCAGGTCCGCGTCGGCGTCGATCCGGGCGCGGATCGCGTCGAGCGTGTTGCCGTACTCGGTGAAAACGATCGCCTTCTCGTCCGGGTTCGCGAACACGCCGCGCAGCTCCGACAGCAGGGCGTCGATCTTGGGATCGGTCCCGGTCAGGCCCTTCAGCACCTTCGAGATCCCGGTCAGGGCCTTGACCTCGGCGCGGCGGCGCTGCTCCTCGCGCGGGATGGCCGAACGCAGGATCCGGCGCACCGTGCGTTCCGCGAGCGCCTCGCCGAGGGGAAGGTCGGCCTGCAGGTCGCGCAGCTCCGACCGATCGGGGGGCTCCTCGCGCGCCTCTTCCTTCTTAAGGGCCTCCAGTCGGTGGTCGAGCGTCGTCGCGAGCGCGGCCCGGCTCGACAGCGCGCGCTTCTTCACGATCTGCATCGCGAAGCCGATCAACTCCGCGTCGTCGGTCCCGCGCGCGGCCCGGGCCGTCTTCGAACAGTACGACGCGACTTCCCGCAAGAGGCGCTTCTCGGCTTCCGATTCGACCTCGACCCGCAGCCCGCGGACGTCGCGCTGCGGGAACACGTCCTCCTCGCGGCCGTCCGGCAGGCGCCGGCGAATCTGGGTCTTCATCCGGCGGATGCGCGCCGTGTCGATGCGCCGTTCCACGTGCGCCCGGTCCCCGGACAGCGTCGCGAGCGACGGCTCCACGATCTCCAGCAGCGACCGGAACGAGTGCGCATGGCCGTTGTGCGGCGTCGCGGTCAGCAGCAGGATCCCGCGTGCGTGCTCGCGCAAGGCCTGTCTCAACCGCGTCCTCTTCGTACGGTACGGGTTCGCCGCGGTGCCGGACTCGGCCAGCGAATGCGCCTCGTCGACCACGACCAGGTCCCACCGCTTCCGCAGCGCCCGGTTCCAGATCGTCTCCTTCTTCAAGAAGTCGATGGACGTGAGCACGCGCGGTAGCACGTCCCACGGGTTCACGCCGGCCGGCAGGGTCGTCTGCACGCGGGACACGCCCGACGCGTTCTCCAGGACCGTGAACGACAGCCCGAACTTCTCCTCGAGTTCCTCGCTCCACTGATCCAGCAGGCCCGGGGGCGCCGCGATCAGCACGCGGCCCGCCCGGCCACGGGCCATCAGTTCCAGCATCGCGAGCCCGGCCTCGATCGTCTTCCCGAGGCCCACGTCGTCGGCCACCAGCAGGCGCGGGCGCGGCATGACCAGCAGCCGCAGCGCGGGCGCGAGCTGGTACGCCTCGAGAGCGACGCGGCCGAAGCGCGCCCCGGTCAGCATGCCCGTCTCGCGGACCAGCGTGGCCGCCAGGATGCGATGCGCCCTGGACCACGCCGCGAACGACTCCAGGCCCGTCAGGTCGAACTCCAGGTCCGCGCTGGGCAGCGGCAGCGGCTCTTCAGGGGGCACCACCACGGACATGGTCGCGGGCCTGTCGCCGTCGAGCGCCTCGAGCCCGAGCACGCGGTGCGTGTCGCCCGCTGGCGACGACGCGCTGACGCGCCATGGCCGGTCCCGGACCAGCAAGCGGTCGCCGACGGTGAACTGCCGGCCCACGCGAACCTCGTTTCAGTCCCGGGAGATGATAGCCGAGGTGGAGGAGGCGATGCAGGGAATCGGGCGGAATGGCACTCGGCCGGCCGATTCCCGCTTCCGCGCCAAGGTCGGCGCTTCGGCGGCTGCCGCCGCCCACCGCGGCGCTCCCTGCGTCATCGACCGGGGAAGGTCCGCGCCGCGTCGCTCTTGCGGTCGATTCTGCTTTGATGTAGGATACTTGCCGCCTCGCTCGGGGGGCGCCGCGGAACAAACGCCGCGCCCGCCCGATAAGAAAGGGCCGGGGCAGAGGCGTTCCCGGGGGACGAGGCAGGAGGGACGGGATGAGCAGGACCATCGGGACGATGATGGCGGTGCTGGCGGTCTCCGCCGTCGCGGGAGCGGCAGGGTGCTCGGACCCGGTGAAGGTGACGGACCGCGGCCTCGCGGACGTGCCGGACGACGTGCCGGAGGACGGCTCGGCCGAGGCCGGCGACGCGGCGGCCGACCCCGCCTCCGACACGCCGGCGGACGCGCCGGAGGTCAAGGACGTGCCGCACGACGTGGGCCCGAAGCCGTTCCTGTCCGCGCGCAAGGTGACGAAGAAGGCGGACCTCGTCGGCGGGCCCCAGGCATACGGTCTCGTCGGCCGCGCCTTCGTGCTGGAGAACTCGCGCGCCCGCTTCCTGGTCCAGGACGCGGACACCGCGGTCCACAACTTCGTGCACGGCGGGTCGCTGATCGACGCGGACGTCAAGCGGCCCGCGGGCCAGGCCGGGAACGACCGGTGGCACGAGACGTTCCAGGTCGTGGGCGGGCGCGTCTCGACCGTCGATACCGTCGAGGTCGTGAAGGACGGCTCGGACGGCCAGGAGGCGATCGTCCGGACCACCGGGACCGACACCGCCACCGGCATCGTGCCGCTGCTCGACAACGTCGCGAGCCCGCTCGGCGTCACGATCGTGACCGACTACGTCCTCGAGCCGGACGTCCCGTGGATCCGCATCCGCACCGAGGTGCACAACCCCGGCGACCTCACGATGGACGTCCCGATCGTCGGCGACTTCCTCGCGTTCGGCGGCACCGAGCGCGTGTTCACGCCGCTCGGCGGGTTCGGCGAGACCCCGAAGGGCCCGGTCGCGGCCATCGCGAGCGCCGGGGACGGCGTGTCGTACGCGTACACGGTCCACGCGGGCGAGATGTCGGTGCCCGAGATCGACGTGAGCGGGACGGTCGCCTTCCTCGGCAACGACTTCTCCGTGCCCCCGAAGGGCGCGGCCTCGTTCGACCGCTACCTCGTGGTCGGGGACGGCGACATCGCGTCGGTGATGGACGCGGTCCGCACGCTCCGGAACGAGGAGGCGCTCGAGGTGCGCGGGACCGTGCGGGACGAGGCGGGAAAGGCGCTCCCCGGTGCCTCCGTAACGTTCTTCGAGCCCGGCGGCGCGGTCGCCGGGTCGGGCGCTCCGGCGCTCGAGCAGGCGTTCTCGCGCAAGGACGGCACCTTCCGCGCGCGGGCGCCCGCCGGCACCTACGACCTGGTCGCGTCCGCGCCGGGCCGCGCCCGCGTCCTGAAGGCGGGGGTCGAGGCGGGCGGGGCCGCCGCGGACTTCGCGATGGGCGCACAGGGGAGGATCGGCTTCGAGGTCGTGGAGATCGACGCGTCCGACCCGCCCGTCGTGCTCGGCAACGTCCCGGCCAAGGCGGCGCTCGTGTGCGTGGACGCGCAGGGCGAGTGGAAGGAGCTTGGCGAGCCGCGGGTCGAGGGCGGCTGCGGCGCGCTCTTCACCGCGACCGGACAGGCGGCGGAATACCCCGTCGCGCCGGGGACGTACCGCGTCGTGGTGGCGCACGGCCCCGAGTGGGAGGCGGCGACGTTCGACGACGTCGAGGTGAAGGCCGGCGAGACGACGTGGCTGCGGCCCGCGCCGGACAAGCCGGTGGCGCTCCGCAGGGTGGTCGACACGGCGGGCTGGGTCGCGGCGGACTTCCACCAGCACGCGAACGGGAGCCTCGACACTCCCGTCACCCCCGCGGACCACGTGATCGAGAACCTCGCGGAGGGGGTCGAGGTCGCGGCGCTGACCGACCACGACATGATCAGCTCGTACGACCCGGCGGTGTCCGCGCTCGGCGCGGCGGCGCGGTTCAAGGGCCTCACCGGCGACGAGGTCTCGTACAACCTGGTCGGCCACTTCAACATGGTCGGTCCGGAGGGTGCGCTGGTCGCGGCGAACGGCGGCCCGGGTCCGCTCTACGACGTGGTCGGATCCAAGCTGTTCGCGGGCCGGACGATCCCCGAGATGGTCGCGGCCATCCGCGCGATCCCGGGCGTCGGGCTGCTCCAGATCAACCACCCGCGGTCCGGGTCCTACGCGTACCTCGGCTGGATCCGGTTCGACCCGGTGACCGGCCGGTGGGGCAGGGACGTGTCCGGCGACGCGCCCGAGGAGCCGATCGAGTGGGACTTCGACGCGATCGAGGTGAAGGGGTCGCTCGGGACCGTGGCGGACTACTTCCCGTCTTCCGACCCGCTGATCTCGGAGTTCGCCGCGAGCGGCGCGGGCGGAGACTCGATCCCGGTCATGCGGGACTGGTTCGGGTGGCTGAACCTCGGCCGCGCGGTGGCGGGGACCGGCAACTCGGACACCAGCTTCCCGAACGAGGGATCGGGCTGGCCGCGCAGCCTCGTGCGCGTCGGCAAGGTCGAGGTGGACAAGCTCGTTACGGCCGACCTGCTCGCCGCGGTGCGCGCCCAGAAGGTCGTGGTGTCGAACGGTCCGTTCATCCGGCTGCTCGTCGGCGGCAAGGAGAAGATGGGCGCGACCGAGCCGGTGGAGCCCGCGGGCGGCAAGGTCGTCGTCCGCCTCCAGGTCCAGGCCCCGCCGTGGGTGGACGTGTCCTCGCTGGAGGTCTTCGGCAACGGTCGCCCCGTGTCGCTGGTCGAGATCGGCGGCCGCCTGATCCACAAGGACGACGCCGAGGAGGACGAGCTGGTCACCACGCCGGTGCCGATCACGAACACCACCCCGACCGCGGTCGTGCGGGTGGACATCGACGTGGACCTCTTCCCCGCCGAGGACACCTGGTACGTCTTCCTCGTGCGCGGCAAGGGCGACCTCGCCCCTGCCGGCCGCGGCGAGCCGTACGCCTACACGAATCCTCTGTACGTCGACGTCGACGGCAACGGCTTCAAGGGCCCCCTGGAGTAGCCGCCGCGTCCTCCCCGCGGCAGGTCCCGCGGCCTCCGGCCGCGTTCCCTCCTCCGGCGCTGGCACGCCCATTGCTCAATCCTCAGTCCGGTGCGCGCGCTCCTTCCACGGAGGCGACGGATGCGGAAGCTGCAAGTGCTCTGGATCGTTGGTCTTCTACTCGCCGCGCCCCTGCCCGCCGGGGCGGAGACGGTCGCCGCGTTCCTGGACAACGCTTCATCCACTCTCGGGGGAAGCGCACCCGCCGTCCTGTCGCTGCTGCGGAGCGATCTGGGGCGTCGCGGCCTCTCCGCGGCGCACGGCGTCGGCGAGTCCTTCGCGGATCCGGACGCCGTCCGGCCGGCGATCGAGGCGTCCGGCGCGAGGCGCGTCTTCGTGCTGTCCGTGATGCCGCTGGGCGAGAAGCTGGTCGTCGGGCTCGGGGAGCACCGGATGCCCTCGCTCGACCTCGTGCGCTCCGAGCGGATGACGGCGTCGCGGATCGAGGAACTGGACACGGTCCTGCCGCGGCTCGTGGACGCGGTGCTGGGCGGGCGCACGGCCGACCAGACCGTGTCGGTCGAGACCGTGACCGAGCACGAGGGGCGCCCCTGGCGGAAGCGCGCCGGGCAGTTCCTGTGGGGCCTCGGCATCCCGTTCGGCGCGTCGCTGCGCGGGTCCTCCGAGGTGTCGTACGGGCTCGGGCTCCGCTTCTCGTACGAGATGGCGCACGCCCGCATCGACGCGGACACCTGGTTCCAGCTGAACGCCCAGGAAGGCATGATCCATTGGAGCGCGCCCACGATCGCGGCCTACTGGCTCCCGCTGGACACCAACGTCTCCCCCTACGTCGGCGGCGGCGTCGGCTTCGGCGGCTCCACGTTCCGCGATACCGACCACACCATGGGCGTGCTCCTGACGGTCGGGGGCGGCGTCGAGTTCTTCCGGCTCTACGGCACGCGCCTGATGTTCGACGTGCGCGCCGGGCTCCCCACCTACCGCGTCGAGACCGGCTCCCGCGGCGACAAGGCCTGGGTCCCGGTGTTCACGGCGATGCTGTCCTTCCTCTGGTGACTCGCGCCCGCCGGCCCCCGGTGACTCCGCCTCCCGCGCCATGGTGACACGCAACCCTCCGGAATAACGACGCATCGCGGTGGACGGCCGCGGGCCCCGGGGTGTCGACTCCCCGGCGCGCCGGCCGTGGCGGGAGGCTGCTTCCAATGATTGCGTTACGTTGCGGCGCACGCCCGCACGGCACGGACGTTGAAATCCTGCGGATCGTCCTTGAAGGAGGGACGGGCCATGATCGCGGGAGGACTGGTCGGAAGGGTCAGGAGGATCGCGCAGGGCTTCCGGGACGTC
>VGRB01000050.1 GCA_016875475.1 Deltaproteobacteria bacterium | reverse complement strand
CCCCTTCGATCGATGCCCCTGGCGCCGGCCGGGGTCCGGGGCGTGGGGTACGTATCTCAACGGGTGTCGTTCGGGACCGCCTGCCGCGCGGGCCGGGCGACAGCGCGGAAGGCTCGGGCTGAGCGAACCCGGCACGCCGTCGCGACTCGTGTAGAATGTCGGCCGGCCCCTCAGGGAGGCGCGCCCGGTCATGACGGACCCCAACTCCGACGGTCAGGCCGTCGCGGCCGGCGGCGCCGGGGACCGCGCGTCGGGCCGCCGCGGTCGCAAGGTGCTGGTGGTGGAGGACGAGCCTGCGATCGCCGGCGCCATCGTGCGCGGGCTCAAGGCCGCGGGCTACGCGGTCGAGCTGGCCTGCGACGGGACCGCGGGCCTCAAGCTCGCCGAACGCACCCGGCCCGACCTCGTGGTCCTCGACCTGAACCTCCCCGAGCTGGACGGTTTCGACGTGCTGGCGCGCCTGAAGCCGACCGCGGCGACGCCCGTGCTCGTGGTCACGGCGCGGACCGGCCTCAAGGACAGGCTCCGGTGCTTCGACCTGGGCGCGGTGGACTACCTCCCGAAGCCGTTCTGGATGGAGGAGCTTCTGGCGCGTGTCAAGGCGCGGCTGGATCCGCTCGCGGAGTCCGCCCCGCGCGTCGTGGAGTGGGACGACGTGCGCGTGGACCTGGACGCGCTGGAGGTCACGGTCGGGGGCCACCCGGCCGGCCTGACGCGCCAGGAGTTCGCGATCCTCGCGCACCTGGTGGAGCGTCCCGGGCAGGCGGTGCCGCGCCACCAGATGGCCGCCATGTCCGACCTCGCGGGCGAGGAGCGCCACGACCGGACCATCGACAGCCACGTGGTCCGGATCCGCAAGAAGCTCGGACATGCCGCCTGGCGGATCGCCACGGTCTGGGGGATCGGGTACCGGTTCGAGCGACGCGAGCGCGAACGCGAGGAGGCCGGGTCCCCATGAACCGCACCAGGGTCCGGCGCCGGGTGCCGCTCGTGCTGCTCGGGGCCGGGCTGGCCGCGTCGGTCGCCGTCGCCCTCGTGCTGCGGCTCGTCCTCGGGACCGACATCTGTTCCAACTCCCTCCTCGTCGCGGCCGTCCTCTCCGGGATCGTCGTCGTCGCCGTGTCCGCCGGTCTCGTCGCCATGCGCCGCACCGCCGAGGAGGCGGACATGGCGGCGTACGTCTCGGCCACGGTCCACGACCTCCGGACGCCGCTCGCGGCACTCCAGCTCGCGATCGAGGAGGCGGCGGCGTGCGCGGACGCCCGGGACGCCGCGGTCCCGCTCGCGACGGCGATGCGCGAGACGGCCGGGCTCGGTTTCCTGATCGAGAACCGCAGGCTCGCGCACCAGCTCGACCGCGACGAACGCCTGCAGCGGCGGCGGCGCGGCGACCTCGCGCGGCTCCTCCAGGCGGCGGTCGCGCGCTCGCGGCCCCTCGCACGGAGGCTCGGCGTGTCGCTCGAGGCGGCCGTGCCGGACGGGCCCGTCGAGGTGGACTGCGCCGAGGACCTCGCGGCCCAGGTGCTCGCGAACCTCGTCCACCTCGCGGTCCGGCGAGGCGCCCGCGGCGGCCACGTCGCGGTGGTCCTGGAGCGGGAGGGCGCGAGGTTCCGGGTGGAGGTGGTCGACGACGCGCCGGGTGCCCCCCCCGACCGGATCCCGACCCTGCTCGACAGCCGCAGGCACTCCGGCGCCAGGCTGCCCGCCGAGGTCTTCACCCTGGCGGTCTGCCTGCATGCGTGCGGCGTGCTCGGATGGACGCTCGCCCTGGAGGCGTCGATGCCCGCGGGCGTCCGCGCCGCCGTCGTGGGGCCGGTCAGCATCCCGACCTGACGTCCTCGTCGAGGCTCCTCCGCACCGAGCGCGCCAGGTCGTCCCCGCTGAACGGCTTGACCAGCAGCCCGCCCGGGTCCGGCCTGAACCCCTCGGGCATGTCGTCGCCCGCGTACCCCGACATGTAGAGCACGCGCAGCGACGCTCGCCGCGACCGCAGCTTCCCCGCCAGCTCCGGACCCGTGGTCTTCGCCATCAGGACGTCCGTGAGCAGGAGGTCGATCCCGCCCGGGTCCGCGGTCTCCGCCTCCGCGGGATCCGCGGTGGCGACGGCATAGCCGTAACGGGCGAGCAGGGCCGCGACCATCTCCCTCAGCGCGCGATCGTCGTCCACGACCAGGACCCGCTCCCGCCCGCCGACGACGCGACCGCGCCCGTCCGCCGGGGAGTGAGCCGCCGCGTGCGCGGCCTCGTCGAGCCGCGGCAGGAGGATCCGGAACGAGGTGCCGCGCCCGGCGACGCTCTCGACCGAGACGTATCCTCCGCTCTGCGCCACGAAGCCGTAGACGGCCGCGAGCCTGAGGCCAGTGCCGTGCGGGGGGGTACGGCCACGCGCGTACGGCTCGAACAGGGTGTCCACCTCGCCGCTCGGGACGTCGGAGGTGTACGAGACGGTGACGGCCACGAAGGATCCGGCGCTCGCGGCGCTCCCGGCCCGCGCCCGCTCCGGCTCCGCGTCCGCGCGCGAGGTCTCGACCCGCAGCCGGCCGCCGTGGCGCATCGAGTCGCGGGCGTGACTCGCGACGCTGACGAGCGACTGCGAGAGCTGCTCCGGGTCCGCCCGGACCAGGCCCGCGTCGTCCGACAGCGCAACGGACAGGTAGATGTGGGGCCCGAGCAGGTTCGAGACCTGGTCCTCGACGCCCCGCACGACCTCGTTGATCGAGACAGCCTTGGGCCGGAGCAGCTCGCGCTTGCCGAACGAGAGCAGGTCCGCGGTCAGCCGGGTCGCCCGCCGGCACGCGTGCCGGATCTCCAGCAGCCGCCGGCGAAGGGTCCCGGCGGGGGCGGCCTCCTCGAGCGCAAGCTCGCAGTTCCCGTCGATGAGCGCGATATCGTTCCGGAAGTCGTTCGCGACACCCGCGGCCAGGCGGCCGACCGCCTCCATCTCCCGCGCCCGCATGTAGCGCTGCTGCGCCTCCTCGAGCGCCTGCCCGGTCCGCTTGTGACGGACCAGTTCGCGCTCGAGCGCGGCCGTGCGCTCCCCGAGCGCGGCCTGGAGACGGCCCCGGGCCCGGCGCAGCGCCGCGGCGAGCAGGACGACCAGGATGAAGAACCCGAGCCGGACCGCGGCGTTCCAGTACCCGATCCACTCGCTGGAGTAGGTGGACTGGTGGGAGTCCACGACGAGCCACGTCGCGGCCCCGGCCAGCGCGGCGGACAGGCCGAGCCCGACGCCGTAGAACCAGCCGGAGAGCCCGATCGGGACCACGTAGAGGATCGAGACGGCGATCTCCGGGCCGGTCGCCCAGTCGAGGCAGCCGAGCGCCGCAAGGCTCGTACCCGCCGCGACCGCCCCCCCCATCGGCCCGAGCGCGGCTCGCCTTCCACCCATTCGCCTCCCCCAGGGCCGAGCGAATCCTCGGGCTCCCCGGTCCCGCCCGACCGCCCGAATCATAGCACCGCGGCGGGATTTGGCGGGCCGCCCCCGCGACGGATATACTTTCGCCGGCCGGCGCGGGTCGCCGGTCACGGGGCAGGCCGATGAACTCCCTCGCAGACAAGCCGGCCGGCCCGCGGCCGATGGCGGCGTTCCTCTCGGCGGTCGCGACCGCGCTGGCGGGGTGCACCCTCCTGAACGACACGGGAACGCTCGCGCTGGCCCCCGCGGACCTGCCCGACGGCGCGCCGCCGGATGCGGCGGTGCCGGACGACCAAGGCCGGGATCCCGTCGAGGACCTGCGCCCGGATTCGGACCTGCCGGACGACTCCGCCGAGGGGCCCGGCGCCGACGGCCCCGACGATCCGCGAGGCGACGCGGACGCCCGGCCGGATGCGGACGACGCCGATGCGGGGGGGGATGCGGCGGATGACCCGCGCGTCCCCGACCAGGCGCCGGACGGCGACGCCGGGCTCGATGCGGCGGTCGACCCGGCCGGTTCCGACGCGGGCCCCGGGGGGGTCGGAGCGCCCTGCTCGCAGGACGCGGACTGCGCGGACCCGCTCGTCTGCACCACCCAGAACGGGGATGGTTTCTGCACCTCGGGGTGCAGCAAGTCCTGCACGGGCGACGGATGCCCCCACTGCCCGAACGGGTGGTACTGCGGCGAGCTGGTGATGTCCGCCTCCGGGGCCGACATCCTGGTGTGCTTCCCGAACGCGGCCCTGCGGGGCCGGCCCTGCCGATCCGACAGCGGGTGCGGCCATGGGGACGCCGCGTGCGTCCGGATGGGCGACGCGGGCTCGTTCTGCCTGCTGCGGTGCGGCCCCTTCGACGCGTGCGGGGACGGCGAGACATGCGTGCCCGGCGCCGGCGGCGACAAGGTGTGCGCGCCCTCCGGCGGGGTGTGCGCGGAGTGTCCGCCGCTCGCGGGCGGGCTCGGCGCCTCGACCTCGTGCAGCCGGACGAACGAGCACGGATCCTGCCGGGCCGAGCGCGTCTGCGCCGGCGGCAGGCTGACGGCCTGCGAGGCCCGGGTCCCGGCGGCCGAGGAGTGCGACGGCGAGGACAACGACTGCGACGGAGCGATCGACGACGGCGCCTCGTGTGACGACGGGCTGCCGTGCACCTCCGACGCCTGCACCATCGGCGCCTGCACCCATGCGATCCGGCCGGGGGCCTGCGTCATCGACGACGGCTGCCGCGAGCAGGGCGAGCCCAGGCCGGGGAACGCGTGCCTGGAGTGCAACGCAGAGACATCGATCGACTCGTGGTCCCAGGGGGTCTCGGCGTGCGACGACGGCGATGCGTGCACGTACGGGGACATCTGCCTCGGCGGCCACTGCTCCGGCATCGGCTACTCGTGCGACGACGACCTCGCGTGCACGGCGGACGAGTGCGGCGGACAGGGCGGCTGCCGCCACACGCTCCGGCCCGGCGCGTGCCTGATCTGGCAGGAGTGCGTCGCGGAAGGGACGATCTCGGCCCTCGACCCGTGCCTGAGGTGCGTGCCGTCCGAGAACGTGAACAAGTGGACCCCCGTCCCGGCCTGCGACGACGGCGACCCGTGCACCCGGGACGACACGTGCTCCGCGGGCGTGTGTCGGGGAACGCCCTACGGGTGCGACGACGGGCTCGACTGCACGCTCGACGCGTGCGACGGGGCAGGCCGGTGCCTCCGCGTGGCGGCCCCGGGCCTGTGCGCGATCGCCGGCGCCTGCGTGCCGGCCGGGCAGGCCCACCCCGCGAACCCGTGCCTCGCGTGCGACCCCGCCGCGACCGCAGACGCGTGGTCCCCGGCCGGGGGCGGGTGCGACGACGGCGATCCGTGCACGTCCGGGGACGCGTGCGTCGGCGGGGCGTGCCGCGGGGCGGCGTACGGATGCGACGACGGCCTGGAGTGCACGATCGGGACCTGCGACGGCCTCGGGGGTTGCGCATTCGAGGTGGCGCCGGACGCGTGCGCGATCGAGGGCGTCTGCCGGGTCGCGGGCGAGTCCAACGGCTCGAACCCGTGCATCGTCTGCGACCCGGCCACGTCCCGGACGCAATGGTCCACGCCCCCGCTGCCGTGCGACGACGCCGACGCCTGCACGCACGGCGACACGTGCGTGGCGGGCGAGTGCGTCACCGGCGCGGAGGTCCCTTCCTGCGACGACGGCGAGCCCTGCACCGCGGACCGCTGCGAGCCGGCCGTCGGCTGCGTCCACGAGCCCGCGGACGGGGACTGCGACGACCACGACCCGTGCACCGTCGGCGACCGCTGCGCCGCCGGCGCCTGCGCCGGAGGCCCGAGCACCTGCGACTGCGACTCGGACGGCGACTGCGCGGACGACGCCAACCTGTGCAACGGCGTGCCCCGGTGCGACAGGACGTCGTTCCCGTACCACTGCGCGCCGACCCCGGGCACCGTGGTGACCTGCGACGTCTCGACGGACGGCTCGTGTGCACGGACCACGTGCGTGCCCTCGATCGGGGCCTGCGTGAGGCTGCCGGTCAACGAGGGCAGCTCGTGCCACGACGGCAACCTCTGCACCTGGGGCGAGCGCTGCCGCAACGGCGCCTGCACCGGCGGCCAGGTCAACGACTGCGACGACGGGTTTTCCTGCACCGTGGACGAGTGCCTCGGCTTCTGGTCGTGCCGCAACACGATCGCGGCCGGCACCTGCCTGATCTCCGGCACCTGCCGCGTCGCCGGCGAGAAGCGGCCGGGCAACCCGTGCCGGGAGTGCAACCCGGCGGCGAGCCAGACGCAGTGGTCCACCGTCACGGCCCCGTACTCCGAGTCCTGCTACACCGGCCCCGCGGGTACGGAGGGAGTGTTCCCGTGCCGCGCCGGCACCCGCACGTGCCAGGGGAGCAGCCTCGGGCCGTGCACCGGCGAGGTCGTCCCGGCGGCCGAGACCTGCAACGGCGTGGATGACGACTGCGACGGCCTGGTCGACGACGAGGGCGCGACCGGCTGCGTCCTGTACTCGTACGACCGGGACGGCGACGGGTACGGCGTCGGGACGCCCCGCTGCCTGTGCGGGCCGGCCGGGGACTGGCGCGCGGTCGCGGGGGGCGACTGCGACGACGACCGGGCGGACGCCAACCCGGGCCACGTCGAAACCTGCAACCTGGCCGACGACGACTGCGACGGCATCGCGGACGAGGAAGGGGCCGTCGGCTGCACGCCCTTCCACGCGGACGGCGACGGGGACGGCTACGGGGGGGACTCCGGCGCCCGCTGCCTCTGCTCGCCGGTCGCTCCATGGACGCTCCCGTCCGGAGGCGACTGCGACGACGCCCGCCCGGACGTGAACCCGGGCCGGACCGAGGACCCGCCCGACCCCTCGTACACGGACCAGGACTGCGACGGGATCGACGGCGTCGGGTCTCGCGCGGTCTTCGTGTCCGCGACGCACGGAAGCGACGCGTACGACGGCTCCGAGTCCCGGCCGAAGGCCTCGATCGCGGCCGGGATCGAGGCGGCGGCGGCGAGCGGCGGCGCGAGGGACTCGGTGTTCGTGGACCGCGGCACCTACGGCGGCCCGGTGCGGCTGGCGTCGGGGGTGTCGGTGGTCGGCGGGTACACCGCCACGATGGGCGAAGGCGGCGTCGTCTTCAACAACCGCAGCGCGAGCGCGGCGACCGAGGTCCGCGCCTCCGTCCCGGGCGCGTTCCCCGGTTTCGCCGCCACCGTCGTCGCGGTGCTCGCGGACGGGCTCGTCGCGCCCACGGCCCTGGTCGGGCTCCGGATCGTCGCGGCCGTGCCGGACGCATCGGTCGCGTCCGACCCCGCCGTGAACACGGTCGGGGTCTTCGTCGGCAGCGGCGGCGCGTGGCTCGCGCTCGACGGCCTGGAGGTGGTCAGCGGACCCGGAGGCCAGGGCAGGGCGGGTGCCGCGGGCGCCGACGGCGCACCCGGCGGCCAGGGCTCCCCCGGCGCCCCGTCGGTCGGGTCCACGGTCGCCGGCGCCATGCCCGGCGGCGAGGCAGGCGCGGGCGGTTGCGGCGGTCCCGGCGGCGCGGGCGGCGATTCCCGTGCCGGGGCGCAGGGCGACGCGGGCAGGAGCGGCTCGGGCGGCGCGGCCGGGGGCGGCGAAGGCGGGAGCGGCGGCGCGGTCCCGGGCGACTGCCAGGCCGGGCAGCCGGGCCAGGACGGCGGCGACGGCACGGCCGGCGACAGCGGCGACCCCGGGGCCGAGGCAAGCCCCGTCTACGGGACGGTCGTCGGGAACGAGTGGGTGGGGGCGAACGGCGGCTCCGGCTCGGCCGCGGGCGGACGCGGCGAGGGCGGCGGCGGCGGCGGCGCGGCCGGGAGCCCGTCCTGCGCAGGCACGTTCTGGCTGGGCGGCTCCGGCGGCGGCGGGGGCGGCTGCGGCTGCGGCGGCGAGGCGGGAGGTGGCGGCCGGGCGGGCGGCGGCGCCTTCGCGGTCTGGATCCGGGCGGACGCGCCGGCGGTCAGCGCATGCACGATGCGGGTGCTCGGCGGCGGGCGGGGCGGTCGCGGCGGCGACGGCGGCAGGCCTGGCGCCGGGGGCGGCGGCGGCGCGGGCGGGGACGCGGCCGGGCTCGAATACGGGGCGCTCGGAGGGGCCGGCGGCACCGGCGGCGCGGGCGGCTACGGCGGCGCCGGGGCGGGCGGCGCGGGAGGGGTGTCCTTCGGCATCTGGCTCTGCGCCGGCGGCTCCGCCCCGATCCCGACCGGCGTGACCTACGAGACGAACCCCGGCGGTACGGGAGGCTCCGGGGGCGCCGGGGCCCCCGGCCGGTCGGCCCCCTCGGGCCCCGCCGGTGCCTTCGGCGACCGGAACTGGTAGGCTCGACGCGATGCGCTTCTGCCCCACGTGCCAGGGCGTGTACGAGGACCCGCGCTGGGAATGCCCCAACGACCGCTCTCCCCTGCTCTCCGAGCTGGCGGCCGTGCCCCCCGATCCGGCCGACGCCGTGGGACTCGTCCTCGCGAAGCGCTACCGCGTGGACGCGGTGCTCGGCGTGGGGGGGGTCGGCGTCGTGTTCCGGGCGTCGCACCTCTTCCTCCAGCGCGACGTCGCAATCAAGGTGCTGAGGCCCGAGCTGGTCTCGATCCCCGCGCAGCGCCGCCGCTTCCTGCTTGAGGCCAAGGCCGCGAGCGAGATGCGTCACCCCAACGTGGTGGACGTGCTCGACTTCGGCGTCACCGACGACGGGGTGTTCTACCTCGTCATGGAGATGCTCGCCGGCCGCTCGCTGGCGGAACGGCTCGGCACGCCGCCGCCGCTCGATCCGTGCGAGGCGGCGCGGATCGCGGCCGGGGTGCTCGCGGGCGTGGACGCGGTCCACCGGCGCGGCGTCATCCACCGCGACCTCAAGGCCGAGAACTTCATCATCGAGGACGGGCCCGATCAGCGGGTCAAGCTGCTCGACTTCGGGCTCGCCCAGGTCTTCGCGCCGGGCCGGGGACCGGGCCGCGAGCGGCTGACCGGCGCCGGGCTCGTGATGGGCAGCCCGTTCACCATGGCCCCGGAGCAGGCCCGCGGCCTTCCCCTGGACGCCCGTGCGGACATCTACGCCGTCGGCTGCATCCTGTTCGAGATGCTCGCCGGGCGGCCGCCCTTCGAGGGCGACGACGGCATGCAGGTGATGGCCTGCCACATGAACGTGCCGCCGCCGCGCCTCGCCGACCTCGCGCCCGGCGTGCCGGAGGCGATCGAGCGCGTCGTGATGCGGTGCCTGGAGAAGCGCGCCGACGACCGCCCGTGCTCCGTCGCGGAAGTCGCGGAGGCGTTCGGCGCGGCGATCGAGTCCCCCGGGCCCGCGACCCGGCCGATCGCGGCTCCCCTCCCCGCCCCCCGGCCGGCCGGGCCCAGGCTGCGGGCGTGGCTCGGCATCGCCTCGCTGCTCGCGCTCGCCGTGTTCGCCGCCGGGTGGTTCGCGTCCGCCTACTTCCTGGACGCCTCCCCGGCCATCGTCGCGACGGAGCAGCAGCCCGCGCCGGTGGAGCCGCCGGGAACCCGGTCCGGCACCGGGAGCGCCGCCGCGCCGGGACCCGCCGTCGCTCCGGCGACGTCTCCCGCGGCCGTGCCTCCCGCCGCGGCGGCTCCGGCCGCCTCGCCTCTCCCCTCGCGGCCCGCGACGGACGCGGCCGCGGGCGCGGGAAGCCCCCGGGCCCCGGCCCGGCGCCCGGTCCGGAAGGGCGCGCCGGCCGTGCCCGACGGATGGATCGACCCCTTTGCCCCGGGGGAAGGCCGATGAAGGCGGTGGCCGCCCTCCTCGCGCTCGTGATGCTGATCGGCGCTCCGGCAGGGGTGGCCGGCCGCCCCCGGAAGGGCGAGGCGCAGGCCCGGGCCCTCTTCGAGCAGGCCATGTCCGCCTGGCGGGAGGGCAGGGACGACGAGGCGATCGAGCGCCTGTCCGCGGCGTACGCCCTGTTCCCGCAGCCGGCATTCCTCTACAACCTCGGACAGGTGCACGAACGGAAGGGCGAGCGGGCCCTGGCGGCCGAGACCTACCGGAAGTACCTCGCCGCGACCGGGAGGACCGACGCCGCGCTGGAGGAGAGGATCCGGCGGCTTCTGGCGCCGGCCGTCCCTCCCCCGGAGGGGCGCGCGTCCGAGGCCCCGGCGCCGGGGCGCAGGCGCGAGGCCGGGGGGCCGCCGACTCCCGTGCCCTTCCGGATGACCGGGGCTGCGACCGTGCCGCCCTCGCGGGTCCGGGAGCCGTGGCCGTGGGTCGCGACCGGCATCGCGGCGGCGGCGCTGGCGACCGCGACGACGCTCGCGGTGGTGAGCCGCGTCCACTGGGCCGAGGCCGCGGACCTCGACCGCGCGGAGTGGACCCCGGCCCGGCAGCGGCGCATGGACGACCTGAAGGCGCGCGTCAGGCGCGAGTCCATCGCCGCGGACGTGTGTTTCGGGGTGACGGCCGCGGCCGGCGCCACGGCCCTCTTCCTGTTCCTGAGGCCCTCGCGCGTCTCGGTCGCCCCGGCCGCCGCACCGGACGGCTCGGCCGCCTTGTCCGTCTCCGCCGCGTTCTGAAGCCCCCCGTGGCTGGTCTACCGGATGAACGCGTAGGGCCCGATCTCGACCCGCCAGGGCTCGGGTGGGGGCGGCAGGTCGCTGACGCGGATCGTCCCGGCGAGGCCGGCCCGGACCTCTCGGACCCCCACGCCCGCGGCGGGCCCGCGGGCAGCGCCCGACAGGGCGTCGAAGAACGGGCCCTCGCCCACCCAGACCACCCGGCGGACCGCGGGCGGCAGGCGGACCTCCGCGCGCTCCGGCAGGTCGAGCCGCTCCCAGAAGCCGTGTCCCGACACGCAGGTCGTGCCGCCGCCGTGCCCCTCGCAGGCGTCCACCCCGGTCACGGGCGCGCCGGTGGACTCGCGGTCCACGAGCCAGAGCACGCGGGCCTCCGGCAGGTGCATCATGGCCGCGCGGAACGAGAGCCCGCCTCCGTAGCGCGTGACGACCGCGATCGATCCCGGGTCGCCGGCGGCCTCGGCCCGGATCGCGTCGAGCGCGTCCGCGCCCGTCCGCTGGCCGTACGCGATCGCGGGCAGGGAGCACGGGGACAGGTGCGCGGACCACGCGAACGGGGGGGCCAGGAAGAGCGCGACCTGGGCGCCCGCGATCGCGATCGCGACGGCCGGCGCGGCGCGCGGCCCCGGGAGGGCGCGCGCGAGCACCGCCCCGACGGCCACCGCGACGCCGGGCGCGACCACCAGCAGGTACCCGGGCTTGGACAGCCACATGGCCGAGAACCACAGGAGCGGCGGGACGATCCAGAGCGCCAGGAGGGGGACGCGTCCCGGCGCGGTCGCGACGGACGGCCGCCGCAGGGCCGCGGGGATCGCGAGCACCGCGGCGACCGCCGCCGGGATCGAGAGCGACGCTGCGGCACGGCCGAGGGCCCCGAGGTTCGCCGCGACCATGCCGCCGCCGGCCCCGAGCAGCGGCGAGAACGAGGCCGCGAACAGCGAGAGGTGCTGGCTCAGGGTCATCCGGAGCCACTCGCCGAGGCCCCCGGCGAGCGCGGCGGCCGGGGCGAGCCACGCGACGACGCCGGCCAGCGCCGCCCCCGCCGCGACCGCGACGGCGCGGGCCGCCGCCCGGGCCGGCAGCCCGCGGACCGACCGGAGGAGCACCCACGCGGCGAGCGGGGCGAAGTAGATCGGGAGCCCCTGGCGGATGCCGCCGGACAGCCCGTACGCGAGGAAGAACGCGACCGCGGCGCGCGACAGGCGTCCGGGCGCGGCAGCCGCGAACGCGGCAGGCGGCCGGTGTCCGGCGGCGGCCGCCGCGAGCGCGACCAGCAGGCAGGCAGCGAGGGGCTCGGCCGCGTACGACTCGCCGGACACCGCGTAGAAGATCGTGACCGGGTGGGTCGCGAACGCGGCCGCCGCGACGAGGGCCGCCGCGCCCCCCCACAGGCGTCGCGCGACGAAGGCCAGCGCCCCGACCGACGCGGCAGCGAACGCGACCGAGGCGGCCTGGACGGACGTGGCCGCGGACATCCCGGCGGCGTGGAAGGCCCAGGCGACCGCCAGGAAGCCGAGGTAGCCGGGCGGGTGGGGCTGGTGGACGGGCATCGAGAAGCGATCGAGCGAGAGCGCGAACTGGATCGGGTCCCAGTCGAGCAGCAGGTCCGGGACGAAGGCGGCGTAGAGGAGCGCGGCCGCGACCGTCGCGACGAGGGGTACGGCAGCGGCCCGTCCGGCAAGCCGCGCGGCGGCGGCCGGTTCGACGAGCGGGGCGGCAGCGGCGGTCACGACGAGGGGCGCGGCCCTGTCGGCGGGCGTCTTCACGCGGCGAACGATAGCACGCCGGAATAATCCCCGTCCTCCGCGCGTTTGCCCGGACGAGACCCGCGGGGCATCCCGCGGGGCCCCTCCAACCCGGCCGCCCCCGCAGGCGGACGCGGACACCCCGTCCCCCGCCCCCGGGCGGCCCCTTCGAGGGAGCCGCCCGGGGGGCCCTTCTCCCCGGCGGGAGGATCGGCTACACTCCGCGCCGTACTCCCGCTCGGGTGGAACGATGAAGCGGACCCTACTCCTCGCGCTCGCCGCGGTGCTCGCCTTCCCCCTCGCCTCGTGCGCCTCCGGCACCGGAGAGGCCCTCGACGACGAGCTGACGGCGGTGCCCGCGGGCAAGGCGGACGACTACTACTCGACCGTGGCCGCGGAGTTCGAGGTGTCCGGCTCGGTGCGCGTGACGCTCGACCCGGAGCGCGCCGCGGACGAGGCGTACCGGACCGAGAAGATCGGCAAGCGCCTGACCGGCGTGGCCCTGTTCCTGACCGCGTACGTGACCAACAAGCTGGAGCGGTTCTTCACGAACATGGAGTACGGCGGGTTCTCCGCGATGGCGCGCAACCACACCGTCGCGCCGGGCGACATGACCGAGACCTCGCCGGGCGTGCTCGACGTCCGGTTCACGATCGACCTGGCCGGGCCGAAGGACATCTTGTCCAAGCTGCCCCGCGTCGAGGGCGGCGACCCGGCGATCTTCGCGTTCGAGCTGGCCATGCCCGCGGGCTACGAGTCGGACCCGTCCTGGATCGACCGCACCCAGATCCGGAACTTCGACCCGGCGAAGTACACGGGGGAGATCGAGAAGGTGCTCTGCACGATCGCGCCGGAGGAGACCCCGGCGAACGCCTGGCCCGAGTACGCGGCCATGATGGCGGACGGGGTGTTCGACGTCACGCTGTTCTTCGGCCACGACTACAACGACCCGAGGAGCGACCTGGCCGAGGCGCGGGACGCGTTCGAGCAGTTGACCGGGTGGCGCGGGTTCGCTGCGCCGGTCGATTCGTACGACAGGCTCGTCGCGGCGAGCGGGCCGCTGACGAAGACGCTCCGGGCGAACGGGAAGGACGTGCGCGTGGAGATCCGGATCTTCCACAGCGACATGTTCAAGGAGGACCGCAGGCTCGGACACGACACGGCGCTCGCCGAGGTCGCGGCGCGGGACGTGTTCTTCTACAACGGGCACGCGGGGCCGTTCTACGGGTTCTACCTGTCGGACGACAAGCCGAACGACGTGAAGTACACGGAGCTGGCCACGTACGCGATGCCCGAGAAGCAGCAGATCGTGGTGGCCCAGGGCTGCCAGACGTATTCGCAGTACGCGGACGCGTTCTATGCGAACCCAGCGAAGTCCGAGGACAACCTCGACGTGATCACGACCGTGAACTTCAGCTACGGCCTGGGCACCATGGGGATCGTCGCGAACCTGCTCGCGACCGACGGCGACGGCAACCACCGGCCCGAGACGTTCCACGCGATCGTGTCCGACCTGAACGAGGACTACTGGAACTCCATGAAGGAGGTCTTCTACGGCGTGCACGGGATCGACGGGAACCCGAAGGTCCACCCGTACGCCGCGACGGACCGGATCGGCACGCCCTGCAAGGCCGCGGCCGACTGCGGGGACAGGACCGGCAACGTGTGCGTGAAGGCCCCGGGCGGCGACGGGAAGGTGTGCGGCGCGGTCGCGCTCGACAAGGCCGCCTGCCCGGAGGGCTCCGCGATCCACGCGCTTGCGAGCGGGAGCAGCGTCGTCAGGCACGCGTGCCTGCCGACCGCCGCGGTGCCGAACCCGTGACCGGCCGCTTCCCGCCGGCTTACGGCCGATCCCGCCTTGCCCCGCCGCGTCCCCGGTGCCAGGATCGCGCCGTCATGTCGCTCTTCGCACGCGTGCTCGTCGCGGTCCCGCTCCTGCTGGTGCCGTCGGCGGCGCTGGCGTTCGGCCCGGCCGCGCACGTGGACATGGGCCTCGACGCGCTCGCGGGCGCGGCCGCGCTCGTCCCCGGCCTCGCGGCGCTGCTGAAGGCCCACCGGGACGTGTTCCTGCGCGGCACGCTCGGGCCGGACCGCGAGGTCGCGAAGAACCTCGCGTCCTACGCGCGGCACTCCCACAACTGGCAGCGGGCGTTCCGCCAGCTCCGGGCGGCGGACCACGACGCGCAGCGCGCCTTCTTCCTCGGATGCCTCTGCCACCTGGCCGCGGACGTGGTCGCGCACAACTACTTCGTCCCGGTGAAGCTGGTCGAGTCCCACCGCTCGCGCTTCGCCGGCCACCTGTACTGGGAGATGCGCTTCGACGCGCGGACGGATCGCGGGCGGCGCGACTGCGCGCTGAAGTCGCTCGGGATCGACAGCCGCGAGCACCGCAGGTTCCTGGCGACGGTGGTGCCGGGGAACCTGCTCGGCCCGCGCTTCAACGTCCGCGTGACCGGGCTCGCGATGCGGCTCCAGCGCGCGGTCGCGTTCCGCAAGGTCGGCGCCATCGTGGATCGCGAGTCCCGCCTGCTGCTCCGCGACGAGGACGGCGCCGACGTGCGCGCGCTGGCCGTGGCCGCGCAGGTCGAGGTGCTGGTCCGGCTCGAGCGTTCCTCGCTGCCGATCCTGGACGCCCGTGGCGCCGACGCCCTGCGCACCGCGACCCGCCTGCGGCGCCAGCTTCGCGACCGCGTGCGCCGGCAGGGCGAGCCGAACCTCCAGGCCGCCGCGACCGCGGCCGCGTTCCGTGACCGCCAGCGCGCCCTGCTGGTCGCGGTGATCGGCGAGGCGGCGGGCTGACCCCCGACCGTTGACGCCGGGCCTACCGCGCCGCGCGCGGCGGGTTCACGTGGACGGGCAGGCCCTCGGCCACCTCCGCGACCTCCATGTTCGCCTCGGACAGCGTGGGGTGGGGGTGGATCGTCGCGGCGAGGTCCTCGACCGTGGCGCCCATCTCGATCCCGAGCGTGGCCTCCGCGATCAGCTCGGACGCGTGCGCGGCCACGATCCCGACGCCGAGCACCAGGTCGGTCTCGGGGTCGGACAGGACCTTGATGAACCCCTCCTGGCGGCCCATGGTCCGGGCGCGGCCGAGCGCGGTCATCGGGAACCGCGACACCTTGTGCGGGACGCCCTGGGCCGCCGCGTCGCGCTCGGACAGCCCGGTCAGCGCGATCTCGGGGTCGGCGAACACGACCGCGGGGATGGTCCGGTTGTCGAACTCGGCGTCGCGGCCCGACGCGACCTCGGCCGCCACCTTGCCCTCGCGGCTCGCCTTGTGCGCGAGCATCGGCCCGGGCGTGAGGTCCCCGATCGCGAAGACGTCGGGGTCCGACGTGCGGCGGCGCGAGTCCACCTCGATGAAGCCGCGCTCGTTCGGCGTCACGCCGACGTGCTCGAGCCCGATCCCGTCGCTGTTCGGGCGGCGGCCGATCGCGACCAGCACGCGCGACGCCTCGTGCTTGGCGCGGCCCGACGCGGACTCGACCGTCACGCCGTAGCCCGCGCGGGTCTGCTCGACCCCGACCACCCGCGTGCCGACGTGGACCGCGTCGAATGCCTCGTCGCACGCCCGCGCAACCACCTTGACGATGTCGTCGTCCACTCCCGCGAGCAGCGTCGGCGACGCCTCCAGCAGCACGACCTTCGACCCGAGCCCGGCATACACCATGCCCAGCTCCAGCCCGATGTAGCCGCCGCCGATCACGATCAGCCGCTCCGGCACCTCGGTCAGGTCGAGCGCCTCGCGGGACGACCACAGGGGCAGGTCCCCGGCCGCGGGCAGCCGCACCGCGGACGACCCGGTCGCGAGGATGCACCGCCTGAAGTCGATGCCCGAGACCTCGCCGTTCCCGACCGCGAGCGACCTGCGCCCATCCAGCCGCCCCCGGCCGTGCACCACCTCGACGCCGCGACGCTCCAGCAGGCCGGCGACGCCTTTCGACAGCCCGCTCACGACCTCGCCCGTCCACGACCGGAGCCGGCCGACGTCGGTCTTCACACCCTCGAACGACATGCCCCAGCGTTTCGCCTCGCGCGCGGACCGCGCGACCTCGACCGCGTTGATCAGCGCCTTGGACGGAATGCACCCCTCCAGCAGGCAGACGCCGCCCAGGCGGTCGCGCTCCTCCACGAGGATGACCTGGCGGCCGAGGTCCGCGGCGCGGATCGCCGCCACGTAGCCGCCGGGGCCCCCGCCGACCACCACGACGTCGGCCTCCATCCGCAGGCTTCCCATGACCATCCCGGTCAGCCTTCCAGCAGGAGGGAGTAGGGGTCGGACAGGCGGCGCACGATGCCGCCGACGAACCTCGCCGCGTCCGCGCCGTCCGCGACCCGGTGGTCGAACGACAGGGTCAGCGGCAGCACTGTCCGCACCTCGACGCGGCCTTCGCGAACCACCGGCTTCGGCGCGGCGCGGCCCATCCCGAGGATCGCGACCTCCGGGTAGTTGATCGCCGGCACCAGCCCGGTCCCGCCGAGCGGCCCGATGTTCGTGATCGTGAAGGTGCCGCCGCGCAGGTCGCCCGGCTCGGCCTTGCCGTCGCGCGTCTTCTCGGCAAGCCGACGGATTTCCTTGGATATCTCGACGATGCTCAGGCGGTCGGCGTCGCGGAGCACCGGCACGATCAGTCCCCTCCCGGTATCCGCCGCGAAGCCGACGTTGTAGAACTTCTTGTAGACGATCTCCTCCGCGAACGGGTCCAGGCTCGCGTTCAGGATCGGGTGCTCGCGCAGGCCCTTCAGCACCGCCTTGACCACGAACGCGAGCAGGGTGAGCGGCACGTCGCGGCGCTCCTTCTCGCGCCGGCGCAGCTCCTCGAGGTCCGTCACGTCGGCCTCGTCCATGTGGGCCACGTGCGGGACCAGGGTCATCGACGTGACCATCCGGTGCGCGGTCCGGCGGCGCACCGAGCGGAGCGGCTCGCGCTCGACCTCGCCCCACTGGGAGAAGTCCGGCAGGGGCTCGAGATCGAGGAACGGGATCGGCGAGGCGCCCGGGCGGAGGCGCGGGGTCTGATCCGGCCGGGGCTCGGGCTCGTGTACGGGCACGGGCACGGACTCGGGGACGGCGGCGGCCTCCGGCTCGTACGCGGCCGCGGCGGCGCGCGACGGGCGGCCGCCCCGCTCGGCGAAGCGCCTCACGTCGTCGGTCGTCACCCGGCCCGCGGGTCCGCTCGCCGGGACCTGCGCGAGGACCACGCCCAGCTCCCTCGCCACGCGCCTCGTCGCAGGGGCCGCGGGGATCGGGCGTCCCGCCTGGGCCGCGGTCGCCGGCTGCGCGGGCGGCATCGTCACCGCGCGCGGACCGGTCCTCCGCGGGGAAGCCTCGGGCTCGGGCGAGGGCCGCTCCGGCTCCTCGGGGACCTCGGGCCGCGCCGGGTCGCGCTTCGGGGCCGCCGCGACCTGGGTCTCGAGTGACGGGGTTGTACCCCCCTCCGATACCCCCGCACCGCTCTCGTCGATCACCGCGATCACGTCGCCCACGCGGACCGTGTCGCCGGGCCTGCCCTTCACCGACGCGACGCGCCCGCTGCGCGGGGAGGGGATCGTGACCGCCGCCTTGTCCGTCTCGACGTCGACCAGCGGGTCGTCCTCGCGGATCGGGTCGCCGGGCGACACGTGCCACTTCAGCACCTCGCCCTCGTGGATCCCCTCCCCGAGGTCCGGCAGCTTGAACTCGAACATCAGGGATTCACCGTCCCCTCGATCGCGCGCGCGATGCGCGCCGCGCTCGGGATGTAGAGGTTCTCGCGGCCGAAGTACGGCGTGACCACGTCGTAGCCGGTCACCCGCGCGACCGGCGCCTCGAGGTATTCCAGCACCTTGTCGTTCAGCCGCGCGACGACCTCGGACGCGGGGCCCATCGACTTCGGCGATTCCTGGACCACCACGCAGCGGCCCGTCTTCCGGACCGACTCGACCACGGTGTCGGAGTCCATCGGGTGCACGGTCAGCAGGTCGATCACCTCGGCCTTCACGCCCTGCGTCGCCGCGACCTCGTCCGCCGCCTGGAGCGTCGGCCGCATCATGGCGCCCCACGACACGACCGTGACGCGATCACCCTCGCGAACCTTTTCGGCACGGCCGATCTGCACGCCGCCGTCGTCGTCCTCGGGCACCTCCTCGCGGAACGCGCGGTAGGTGCGCTTCGGCTCCATGAACACGACCGGGTCCGGGTCCCGGATGGCCGCCACCATGAGCGCGCGGGCGTTGCGCGGGCCGGACGGCACCACGACCTTCACGCCAGGGAACGCGTACGACGCCTCGCGCGCCTCGGAGTGGTGCTCGAGCGCGCGCACGCCCCCCCCGTACGGGAACCGCACCACGAGCGGGACCGTGAACTGCCCGCGCGACCGCGTCCGCATGCGCGCCGCGTGGCCCTCGAGCTGCGCCATCATCAGGTACGAGAAGCCGTCGAACTGCATCTCCGCGACCGGCCGCAGCCCGGCGATCGCCATGCCGATCGCGGTCCCGAGGATGCCAGCCTCGGCGAGCGGCGTGTCGATGACGCGCTCCTCGCCGTACTTCGCGTGCAGCCCGTCCGTCACGCGGAACACGCCGCCGTCGCGGCCCACGTCCTCGCCCATCACGACCACGCGATCGTCCTTCGCCATCTCCTGGTCGAGGGCGAGGTTCAACGCCTGCACCATGTTCAGCCTGGCCACCGACTACCCTCCCGCGGCCTGCCGCGACGCCCCCGCCTCCGCGGCGATCTCGATCTCCCGCAGGAACAGCGCCCGCTGCTCCTCGATGTCCTGGTGACGGGTCCCGAACACGTGATCGAACTGCGCGTCCGGCTTGAACTTGCGGTCGCCGTCTTCCAGCTCTCGGACCGCCGCCTCCACCTCGGCGCGAACCTCCGCCTCCAGCGCCGACTGCTTCTCCGCGTCCCAGATCCCCTTGCGCTCCAGGTAGCCCTTGAACCGCGGGATCGGGTCGCGCTTCCACCACGCCTGTACCTCGGCGTCGTCGCGGTAGCGGGTCGGGTCGTCCGACGTGGTGTGCATCATCAGCCGGTAGGTCACCGCCTCGATCACGGTCGGGCCGCCGCCGCCGTGCGCGCGGTCGAGCGCCTCGCGCGAGGCCCGGTACATCGCGAGCGCGTCGTTGCCGTCCACCTGGATCGACGGGATCCCGGCCGCGATCGCCTTCTGCGCGAGCGTGGCGGCCCGGGTCTGCCGGTTGCGCGGGATCGAGATGGCCCACTGGTTGTTCTGGATCACGAACACCACGGGCGCCTGCCACACGCCCGCGAAATTCATGGCCTCGTAGAACTCGCCCTCGGACGTGCCGCCGTCGCCGACGAACGTCACGACCGCCGAGTCCTTCTCGCCGAGCCGCCTCATCGCGTACGCGATGCCGACCGCCTGGAGCGTCTGCGTGCCCACGATGATCGAGATCGGCAGGAGCCGCGGCGCGTCGGGGTTGTGGTTCCCCTCCTCGTAGCCGTTGTGGAACAGGAGCGTCCGGACCGGCTTCTCGCCGCGCAGGAGCCGCCCCCCCATCTCGCGGAAGGCCGTGACCAACCAGTCCTTCTCGCCCATGGCGAGCGCGGGCGCGCAGCTCGCGGCCTCCTGGCCGGTGCACGGCCCGAACGTGCCGAGCCGCCCCTGGCGCTGGAGCTTCAGCATGCGCCCC
>VGRB01000049.1 GCA_016875475.1 Deltaproteobacteria bacterium | reverse complement strand
TACCCTACCCGCCATGTCGGAGCGGCAGCGCTACCGGATCGTGGACAAGGTCGACGCGGGAGGGATGGCCGAGATCTACCGCGCCAAGGCCATCACGGTGGACGGGTTCGAGAAGCTCGTCGCCATCAAGCGCATCCTCCCCGCGCTGTGCACGAAGCCGAAGTTCGTGAACATGTTCCTGGACGAGGCGCGGCTGTCCATGCACCTGAACCACGCGAACATCGTGCAGTTGTTCGACGTGGGCCGGGCGCAGGGCACGTACTTCATCGTGATGGAGTTCGTGGAGGGTCACAACCTCCGCCGCCTGTTCCAGCGGCTGACCGAGGTCGGGCTCCGCTTCCCCGTGCCGACCGCGCTGTTCGCCGTCGCCGAGGTGCTGAAGGGGCTCGGCCACGCGCACGACCGGCGCGACGCGAACGGGAACCTGCTCGGCATCGTGCACCGCGACGTATCGCCCCCGAACATCCTGGTGTCCAAGGCGGGCGAGGTGAAGCTGACCGACTTCGGGCTCGCCAAGGCGGTCACGCAGGGCGAGCTGACCGACCCCGGCATCGTCAAGGGGAAGTTCAGCTACCTGTCGCCCGAGGCCGTGGACGGCCGCGCGGTCGACCACCGCGCCGACATCTTCTCCGCCGGCGTCGTGCTGTGGGAGCTGCTCGCGAACCGCCGCCTGTTCCTGGGCAAGAGCGAGGTCGAGACGGTCGAGCTGGTCCAGCGAGCGGACGTGCCGTCCCTGACCCTCCTCAACCCCGACGTCCCGGAGGAGCTGGACCGCCGCGTCGCGAAGTCGCTCCACCGCGACCCGCGCCGCCGCTTCCACTCGGCGCGCGAGATGAGCGACGCGCTGACGGGGTACCTGTTCTCGAAGGGCCTGAAGGTCACCTCCTACGACCTGTCCGAGTTCATCCGATCCGTGTTCGAGGCCCAGGCGGTCGCCGCCGAGGGCGCGAGCCAGGAGCGGATCGGCGGGCTGATCCAGGAGGAGATCCTGAGCCTGTCCATGATGCGCTACGCGGGCCAGCCCCTGCCGGTGGAGGGGTCGAACCCGATCGTGGTCGAGCAGCTCGAGAAGATCGGCGGCGGCCGCATCTCGGCCGAGGACATCCGCGGCGTGTCCACGCCCGGCGCCGAGACCTCCTCCCAGATCCGGCCGCAGGGCACCGCGCTCGTCGAGATGCTGGAGGGCCGCGAGACCATCCCGATGATGACGCTCGGCGCGCCGTCCCGCGGCCCGATGTGGTACGTCGCGTGGGTCGCCGCGGTCCTGGGGGTGCTGATCGGCGCGGCCGTGGGAGCGTACTTCGCCTGGGGCCGGGACCTCGAGATCTTCTCCTTCCTGGGGTGATGCCATGACGCGGATGCTCTGCGCGGCCGCCGCGCTGCTGCTGGTCTCGTGCAGCGGCGACGACGCCTGGGACGACTGCCCCCACGGCGCGATCAAGGTCAGGAACGCGTCGGGCCTGGCGCACGGCCAGCCGTGCACGCAGGACTCCGAGTGCATGTACGGGTACTGCTACAAGAGCGCGGCCGTGACCAGGGGGCAGCTCGGCATGTGCACCAAGCCGTGCGACTGCGGCGAGGGCTCCACGTGCTCGACCGACGGGGAGCAGTTCACGTGCGCGCGCTTCTCGTCGTCCGAGTCCATGCCGTCGTTCTGCGTGCTGACCTGCACGTCGCCGGCGGACTGCCCCGCGGGCTTCAACGCGTGCGCCGCCCCGGTCGGGGTCAGGAAGTTCTGCGTCGTCGAGTAGTTGCGATCCCCGGCAGCAGCACCGTCGCCACCGCCGCCGCACCGGACCCGCCGCCCGCGGAGCATCCGCCCATGGAGGGCAGCCGGGTCGGGGGGTGAGGGTCGGGTTCGTGGGGGGGCGCGGCGTCGGTGACGTGGACCGCGTCCGGCGTGGCCGTGTCGGCCGTGACCTCGCTCGCGGCGTCCGGCGCCCACTCCGGCTTCGACTCCGGGGGCGGCTCGGGTAGATCCGGGGCGGCCTCGGGCTCTGGCTCGGGTTCGGGCACGGATGGGGCGCACTCGGCTGGGAGGTGCTCCCACCCGGGGCCGTCCTGGTTGAGCCCGGTGCCCTCGAGCAGCGCCTGCTTCACGTGATCGTAGCACTCGTCGCACAGGAAGATCCCGCCGTGCTCGACCCAGTCCGTCTCGACCTCGATGTTCCGCGCGCCCGCGAGCACGGACCCCGACGGCGGCACGATGATCTCGTCGTAGGTGCTCCAGACGCTCGTGTAGAGCACGTCGCCCGGGGTCTCGTCGCCTTTCGTCAGCGCCACTATCTGCGGGTTCGACTGCCAGCCCCCCGGCTTCGAGTCGATGCACATCTCGACCGAGCCGCAGTTCTGGAATACGTCCATGCACGCGACCACGGTCCCGTGGAACGCGCCCGCGAGCGCGACGAGGTTGCGGACCTTGTGGACGCCGCAGAGATTGCGCAGGAAGTACATCGAGTTGAGCGCGCCCGCGCTGTGCGCCACGATGTCGACCCGGTCCGCCTTCGTGGCCGCGAGCAGCTCGTCCACCCACGCCGCGATCTCGTTCGCGTGCTCGGGGTCGCACCCGCGTACGTCCCGGAACGAAGGTGTGTGGACGTACTCCGCCGGCCAGCCGTCCTCGATCAGCCGCTTCCTGAACGTCGCCCACGTCGCGGTGCCGGCGTCGCCGAGCACGAACCAGCCGTGCACCATCAGGACCGGCGTGCGGGTCCAGTCGGCGGTGTCGGCCGCGGCGGCGGGGGGGAGGAGCAGGGCGGTGGCGACGGCGGCGGCGAGGCGGAGGCGCAACGTGCGTCCCTCGTGGGGAGGGGCGGCCCGCGGGATCAGTACCCGTTCGTGATCGAGAACCGGTAATGGGTCGCGTTGCAGTCGGTCGCGAACGTCGGGCGCGTCCAGTAGACGCGGATGTAGTAGTCGGCGGAGTCGTCCAGGCAGTAGCGCTTGCCGATCGACTTGTCGCCGCAGAGCGAGCCCTGGCTCTGGCAGCAGGTCGTGCCGGGCGCGCACTTCCACAGCGTGCCGGACGAGTCGTTCGGCGGCTTCGTCACGCAGGGGTCCTCGCCGGCGGGCTGGGACGACGGGTTGGTCCCGTCGAAGTCCGTGAACCACTCGTAGGCGAGGCCCGGCTCGCAGGACGAGCTGTTCGCGCACGCGCCGCGCCGCACCGTGAACCCGATCGACCCGTCGTCCGGCTCGAGGAGCTGCACGCGCACGTGGTACTTGTCGTGGCCGGGCGCCGCGAGGGTCCCGCTGTCCGCGGTGTCGGTCGCCTTGAACTTGAACCAGTCGTTGTCGCCGATGGTGATGATCCTGCCGCTCCCGGTCTTTGCGAGCCCGCCCTCCGCGATCGTGCCGAGGTCGATCGGGCTCTCGCACTCGTTGCCGATGGTCGCGTCGTTGCCGTCCTGCTGGCACTCGCAGCCGTCCGGGTCGGAGCCGTTCACGTTGAACCAGCCGCTGCTGCACGTGTCGACCTTGCACTTCCCGCCATCGCACTTGTAGGTCCCGTTGTTCGCGGGGCCGCACAGCGCGAGCGGGTTGCCCTCGTCCGCGGTGCCGGAGCAGTTCTGGTCGATGCCGTCGCAGACCTCGGCGACCGCGGGATTGATGTTCGGATTGGAGTCCTGGCAGTCGCCCTTCTGCGTCGCCGTGTAGGGGGGGGTCGGCGCGCAGAGGCACGCCGACACTGCGGAATTGCCGTAGGAGTCGCCGTCGTTGTCCGCGTAGTACGTCGCGCAGTTGACCGAGTTCGGGTTGTCCTGCTGCCCGTCGCAGTTGTCGTCCTTTCCGTTGTTGCAGACCTCGAGCATGCTCGGGTTCACCTTGTCGTCGTTGTCGTTGCAGTCTCCCGGCGCGGGGGCGCGCCAGTTGCCGTTCTCGTAGCAGTACTGCTTGAACTGGTTCGTCCCGTAGCCGTCGCCGTCCGCGTCCATGTAGAACAGCTTCGCGTTGAGCGCGTTCTCGTCGTTCTGCGTGCCCGTGCAGTCGTTGTCCTTGCCGTCGAAACAGACCTCCTTCTGGTTCGGGTTCACGCTCTGGTCCGAATCGTCGCAGTCGCCGCTGAACCGGGTGCGCCAGTCGCCCATGGCCGAGCACAGGCACTTGAAGTCGGGCGTGCCCCAGTTGTCCTGGTCCCAGTCGTAGTAGAACTTCTCGCACCCGATGGCGTTCTCGTCGTTCTGGCTGATGTTGCAGTTGTCGTCCACCTGGTTGCCGCAGATCTCCTGGACGCCCGGGTTGATGTTGTGGTTCTTGTCGTTGCAGTCGTCGCCGGTAGGCGCGTCGTAGAACCCGAGCGGCGCGCACAGGCACTTCTTCTGCGTGCTGCCGTACCCGTCGCGGTCCTCGTCGTAGAAGAACGTCAGGCACCCGACCGCGTCCTCCTCGTCGATCAGCCCGTTGCAGTTGTCGTCGTACCCGTTGCACTTCTCCAGCTCGAATTTCGAGATCTTCGCGTCGAACGGCGCGCAGTCGGTCTCGTTCGGGTCCCGGTCGCCGTCGATGTCGTCGTCGCACGAGTCGCCGAGCCCGTCGCCGTCGAGGTCGTCCTGGAGCGGGTTCTGGACCAGCGGGCAGTTGTCCTCGAGGTTCGGGACCCCGTCGCCGTCGATGTCGTCGTCGCAGACGTCGCCCTCGCCGTCGAGGTCCATGTCCTCCTGGCCGGGGTTGTAGTCGAGCGGGCAGTTGTCGTCGCCGTTCTTGACGCCGTCGTTGTCCCAGTCGTCCACGCACGCGTCTCCGATCCCGTCGTGGTTCATGTCCTCCTGCCCGGGGTTCGCGGTGAACGGGCAGTTGTCGCACGCCGGGTCGGTGCCGCACTCCGGGCAGCCCGGGTTGTTGTTCGGCACGCCGTCCTCGTCCTGGTCGCAGTCGCAGGCGTCGCCGATGCCGTCCTTGTCCGAGTCGTTCTGGCCGGAGTTCGCGAGCCCGGGGCAGTTGTCCGGCTTCTCGACGGCCGGGCAGCCGTCCCATTCCTCGGGGATCTGGTCGCCGTCGCGGTCGCACGAACAGGCGTCGCCGACGCCGTTGCCGTCGAGGTCCGCCTGGTCCGTGTTCTTGACGAGCGGGCAGTTGTCCGGCTTCGGCCGGACCGGGCAGCCCGGGTTGTTGTTCGGGACCGTGTCGTTGTCCTGGTCGCAGTCGCACGCGTCGCCGATCTTGTCGAGGTCCGTGTCCGTCTGGTCCGGGTTCTGGAGCGTGAGGCAGTTGTCCGGCTGCTCGATGATTCCGCACTCGGCGCCCGAGCCCGCGAGCGGCGCGGCCAAGTGGTTGTTCTTGATCCCGTCCTCGTCGAGGTCGCAGTCGCACGCGTCGCCGATGTCGTCCCCGTCCAGGTCCTTCTGGTCCTTGTTCGACGTGAACTTGCAGTTGTCCTCGACCACGGTCGGGCAGGGCTTGTGGCCGTTCCACTCGGGCACGTTGTTCGCGATCGAGTCGTTGTCCCAATCGCAGTCGCACGCGTCGCCGAGCTTGTCCTTGTCGAGATCCTTCTGGTCCGGGTTCCAGATCACCGGGCAGTTGTCCGACACGTCCGGGACCTCGTCGCCGTCGTCGTCCGTGTCGACGCAGTCCGCGATGCCGTCCGCGTCCAGGTCCGGGAAGTTCTCGTCCGTCTTGCCGTCGCAGTTGTCGTCCTTGCCGTTGCACAGTTCCTGGGCCGCGTACGCGCCCTGGCAGACCGGCTCGCCGTTCACGCAGACGGTCTTGCCGGTGCAGGTGCCGTAGGTGTTCTCGAGCGGGCACGGATCGGGCTTGATCCCGTCGTCCACCTTGCCGTTGCAGTCGTCGTCCTCGAGGTTGCACGCCTCGGCCTTCGGGGTCTTGGCCGAGCACTCGCTCGCGCAGGTCCGCTCGCCGACGCACTTGCCGGCCTCGTTCTGGACGTAGCAGGACGTCAGGTAGCCGTCCTCCTTGAACTTCTCGGTGCAGACGCAGGACTTGCCGGCCTCGGGCTGGCACTGCTTCACGAGCCCGGTCGCCGTCTGGACCTCGGCGCACACGAACGCGGTCCCGTCCACCTCGTCCGGGCAGTCGTTCTCGGCCTCGCACTCGACGCCGCAGAACCGCCCTTCCGCGCCGTGGTCGATGCACACGTAGCGGGAGTTGCCGACCTTCACGTCCGGCACGCAGTCCTGGTCGCTCTTGCACGGCTGGCAGAGCGTCGGCCAGGTGTTCACGCAGCAGTACTGCGGGTCCGCGCCGCCGATGCAGACCTGGCAGCTCCAGTTGTTCGGGCACGCCTCGCTCGTCACGCAGGGCTTGGAGCAGACCGAGCCCTCCATCGTCTGCATGCAGTACGGGCTGTCGCAGTCCGCCGGGTCGGTGCACGGGCACCCGAACCCGCCGGGACACTGCGAGACCTCCTCGACCGCGTCCGGCTCGATGCGCTCGTCGATCTCGGCGGGGCCGTCCGGCTCGACGTCCGCCACGCCCTCGGTGCGCGCGTCGTCGTCCACCTCAGGCATCCCGAACTCGGCCTCGATGGCGTCCCCCGCAACGTCGGGCTTGACCTGCTGGTCGCCCGCGTTGCCCACGGTGCCTCCGCCGCACGCTGCGAGCGACAGAAGCAGGACCGCACCGACCCCTCCGAACACCGCCCAACGGCTCATCGAAACCTCCTGCTGCGCGCACGCGTCAGGTCCGGCCCCTGGGGGGCCGGTACGCTGCCGCGGGGGCATCCGCCCGCACGAGCCCGCCTGATTGTAGCCGAAAGCCGCGGGTGGGATCCACCCCGCGCCCGCAACAGCGAAATGACAGGTCGCCCCGCGTCGTCACTGCGGATCCCCAGGGAAACCGGGGCGGATCTCTTTTTTCGCACCTGTCGGAGGGCCGCATGGGAGCTTGCGGACCCCCCATCTGTCATTTCGCTGCCGCAAGAGCGATCCGCGCTGTGGCGCGGCGCGCTCGGGGGGTGGCTCGGCGGACCGCAAGGCGGCCGCGCAAGGGGGGTGGCCCGCGCCCCGCAACGCGGGGCGGGCAGGGGGGGCGGCCTACCGTCCGTTGTCGAAGGTGATCGCGTACCGCGTGGCGCCGCAGTCCCTGGTGAACGGGGCCCCGCTCGCCCAGTAGACCTTCACGTGGTAGTACGAGGAGTCGTCGATGCAGTGCCGCCGCGCCTTCTCGGGCTCGGGGCAGACCTCGGCGCCGGACTGCTCGCAGCACGCGGTGCCGGGCTCGCAGTCCCAGAGGTGCCCCGTGCCTCCCTGGTCCACGGGGAGGGTCAGGCACGGGTCCTCCCCCGCCGGCTGGGCCGCGGGCCCGACGCCGTCGAAGTCGGTGAACCACTCGTAGGCGTCCGAGTCGCCCCCGCACGTCGGGTTCTCCTGGCAGCCGCCGCGCAGCACCTGGAACGCGATGGTCTTGTCGGACGGGTAGAGGAGCTGGATCCGGACGGCGAACCGGTCGTGCCCCGGCTCGGCGAGGGTGCCCGCGTCCTCGGCGTCGATCGCGCGGAACCGGTACCAGTCCACGTCGTCCGGCGACACGATCTTGCCGGTGAACGTCCGCGACAGGTCGGTCTCGTTCGCCTCGCCCTGGTCCGCCGCGGCCTCGCACGCGTTCGCGGTCGCGTCGTTAGCGTCCTGCTCGCACTCGCACCCGTCGGGCGTGGTCCCGTTGACGTCGAACCAGCCGGTCTCGCAGGAGCCGACCTCGCACGACCCCGCGACGCACCGGTAGACGCCGTGGGGGATGGCGCCGCAGGTCTGGAGAACGTCCCCGTCGTCCGGGCCGTCCCTGCAGTTCTCGTCCACGCCGTTGCAGATCTCCACCCCCGCCGGGTTCGCGAGCGGGTTCAGGTCGTCGCAGTCGGTCGCGTCGAACGTGTTGAAGGGGTACGCGGGACCGCACGTGCAGCGGGACGACGCCGGGTCGCCGAAGGTGTCGGCGTCGCGGTCCGCGTACCGGGTCTCGCAGCCGACGGAGCCCGGCACGTCCTGGTCCCCGTTGCAGTCGTCGTCCTTGCCGTTGTTGCAGACCTCCGCGGCCGACGGGTTCACGGCCGCATCCGTGTCGTCGCAGTCGCCGGACGTCTCCGCGCGCCACGTCCCCGTCGCACCGCAGAACATCTTCGACTCGGGCCCGCCGTAGCCGTCGCCGTCCTCGTCCCGGAAGAACGGCTTTGAATTCAAGGCGTTCTCGTCGTTCTCGGTCCCGGAGCAGTCGTTGTCCTTGCCGTCGCCGCAGACCTCCCTCGCCCCCGGGTTCACGGTCGGGTCGGTGTCGTCGCAGTCGCCGGGGACGCTCCGGCTCCAGTCCCCGACCGGCTCGCAGTAGCACTTGAACTTGTCCGTGCCCCAGGTGTCGCGGTCGCCGTCGTAGTAGAACTTCGCGCAGCCGATCGCGTTCTCCTCGAGCTGGTGGCCGTTGCAGTTCTCGTCCCGGCCGTTCGCGCAGATCTCGGTAGCGGTCGGGGACACGGCCGCGTCGTCGTCGTTGCAGTCGCCCGCCACTGTGGCGTCGTAGAACCCGGTCGGCGCGCAGAGGCACTTCGAGAGCGCCCCGCCGAACCCGTCGCGGTCCCCGTCGTAGAAGAACACGGCGCACCCGATCGCGTCCTCCTCGTCGGTCAGCGAGTTGCAGTTGTCGTCGTGGCCGTTGCACGCCTCGATCGCGTCGCTGAAGATCAATGGGTCGTACGGCAGGCAGTCGCTCTCGTTCGGGTCGCCGTCGCCGTCGATGTCCGGGTCACACGCGTCGCCGATCCCGTCGCGGTCGAGGTCCTCCTGGCCGGGGTTGTGGGCCCAGGCACAGTTGTCCTCCCCGTTCGGGTCGCCGTCGCCGTCCAGGTCGTCGTCGCATGCGTCGCCGATCGAGTCGGAGTCGAGGTCCTCCTGGCCGGGGTCGGGCACGAGCGGGCAGACGTCGTCGTCGTTCGGCACGCCGTCGAGGTCCCAGTCTCCCTCGCACGCGTCGCCGTGCCCGTTCTCGTCCATGTCCTCCTGGCCCGGGTTCGCCGTGAACGGGCAGTTGTCGCAGGCGTCGCCGCACGACGGGCAGCCGGCGGCCGCGTTCGCGACCCCGTCCTCGTCCTGGTCGCAGTCGCACGCGTCGCCGAGGCCGTCCCCGTCCCGGTCGCCCTGGCCCGGGTTGAACGCGTAGGGGCAGTTGTCCGGCACCGGGGCGGGCGGGCAGGCGTCCTTGGCCTCGGGCACGCCGTCCCCGTCCTGGTCGCACGCGCACGCGTCGCCCACTCCGTCCTTGTTCCAGTCCGCCTGGTCGGGGTTCGGGACGGCCGGGCAGTTGTCCGGCTTCGCTGGCGCCGGGCAGCCCGCGTTCGCGTTCGGCACCTCGTCGCCGTCGAGGTCGCAGTCGCAGGCGTCGCCGATCCCGTCCGCGTCCCCGTCCGCCTGGCCCGGGTTCGCGACCGCGAGGCAGTTGTCCGGGTGCCCGGGCGTCGGGCACGCCGCCTCCGGTACCAGCGGCGCGACCTTGTGCGGGTTCGCGACGCCGTCGTCGTCCGTGTCGCAGTCGCACGCGTCGCCGAGCCGGTCGCCGTCGAGGTCGGACTGGTCCTTGTTCGAGGTGACCGGGCAGTTGTCGGCCGGGAACACCTCCGGGCACCCGGGGCCGTTGTTCGGGACGCCGTCCGAGTCGTTGTCGCAGTCGCACGCGTCGCCGGCGAGGTCGAGGTCCATGTCCTCCTGCCCGGCGTTCGCCACGACAGGGCAGTTGTCCACGACGTCCGGCACGCCGTCGCCGTCGTCGTCCGGGTCGGAGCAGTCCGCGAGGCCGTCGCCGTCGAGGTCGGGCGCGCCCTCGTCCGTGGTCCCGTCGCAGTCGTCGTCCCGGCCGTTGCAGGTCTCCTCGGCCGGCCAGGTCCCCGCGCAGTCGGTCTCGCCGCCCGCGCACACGGACGTGCCGGGGCAGGTCCCCCAGGCGTTTTCCAGCGGGCACGGCGTCGCGGGGATGCCGTCGTCGATCTTGCCGTCGCAGTCGTCGTCCGCGAGGTTGCAGGACTCGACCACGGGCACCCGCGCCGAGCACTGGGAATCGCACGTCCTCTCCCCCATGCACCGGCCCGCGTCGTTCTCGCTGTAGCAGACCGTCAGATAGCCGTGATCCTTGAACTTCTCCGTGCAGGGGCAGTCCGCGTCGCCCTCGGGGACGCACTGCCTGACCATGCCGCCGTCCGATTGCACCTCGGCGCAGTCGAAGCGGACCCCGTCCACCGAGGCGGGACAGTCGTCGGAGGTCTCGCACCCCACGCCGCAGAAGCGCCCGTCCGCGCCGTGGTCGATGCAGAGGTGTCGCGTGTCCGCGAACGCGACCGCCGGCAGGCAGTCCACGTCGGCCTTGCAGGGCCGGCAGAGCGTGACGAACGGGTCGATGCAGCAGTACTGCGGGTCGGCGCCGCCGACGCAGAGCGTGCAGCGCCAGCCGTCCGGGCATTCCTCGCCGGTGACGCAGGGGCAGAAGCCGGTCCCGGTCGGGCCGCAGCCCGGATCGGTCGCCTCGCCCGGCCGGTCCTCGGCGCGGTCCTCCACCTCGGGCGGCTCGGGGACGTCCGGCGCGGGGTCCGGGGCGATCGGGTCCGGGGTCGCCTCGAAGGTCTCGGGCGCGATCGCCTCGGGCACGTCCGCGGGGCCCGGGTCCGGGTCGGGCAGGGAGATCCCCGGCGTCTTGCCTCCGCCGCACGCCGCGAGCGCGAGAGCGAGCACGAGAGCAGGCGCGAGAGCGGGCACGAGAGCGGGCGCGAGAGCGGGCGCGAGAGCGGGCGCGAGAGCGGGTGCGAGCACAGAGAGGAGCGGCGCGGGAAGCCTCCCGGCGCGGACCCCGTTGCCCATGGTTTCCTCCCCTCGTGATGCCGTGGACCGCCCGAACGGTCCGCGGCCGGCGGCACGGGAGGATGGTAGCGCATCGCACCCCCGGGGGTCCACCTCGCAACCCCACCGCCCTGGCTCCAGCCGCACCCGGATGTCCGCACCCGGATATCCGCACCCGGATTGACACGCTCCGGGTCGGAACGTAGGATTCGCCCGCTCTTCGAGCCGGATCCGGGACGGCCGTCCCGGCGGGAAGGTCGAGAATGCATCACCTGGTTCGGGCAGCCCCGGTGGTCGCGTTCCTGGCCGCGGCGCAGGCCGCGGCGGCGATTCCGGCCGCGGCGGCCGCGCCCTCGGTGCGCGCGGTCGGGCCCGCGACGATCAGGCTGAACTCGGTCGTCGAGGTCTCGGGTTCGGCGCTCGGGCCGAACGGCGCGGACCGGGTGGTCGTGCTGTCGGGCCGGGTCGAGGACGGGACGGGCGCGTCGCGGGACGTGGCGGTCAGGCTGCCCGGGGTCGCGGTCGGCGACCGGACGGTGCGGGCGCCGCTGACCGCCGAGGCCGTCCGGGTGCTCGGCGGGCTCGCGGACGGCTCGACGTCGGTCGCGCCGGGCCGGTTCGTCGGCCACGCCGCGGTCGAGGTCGGCGGCCGGCCGAACGTCGCCGCGACGTTCGACGTGTTCCCGCCGGACGTGCTGACCGTGCTCGCCGGGTTCGTGGGCTTCGCGGAAGGCTCGACCGCGCCGCCCTGGTGGGCGATCGTGGCGACGCTGCTCGCGGCGGCGCTGTTCCTGCTGCTGGCCGTGTTCGCGCTGTTCGCCGGGCTCGCGTCCTGGGCGGAGCGGCGGATCGCGGGCCGCATGCAGAACCGGGTCGGGCCGAACCGGGTCGGGCCGCAGGGCGTGTTCCAGTGGCTCGCGGACGGGCTGAAGGCGTTCCTGAAGGAGGACTTCGTCCCGCCGGGCGCGCTCCCGGTCCTGTTCCGGATCGCGCCCTACTTCGCGATGCTGGGCGTCGTGCTGACGTTCGTGACGCTGCCGTTCGGCCAGTTCCTGACCGTGTCCGACCTGAACGTGGGCGTCTACTACGTGCTGGCCGTCACCGGGTTCACGGTCATCGGCATCCTGATCGGCGGGTTCGCGTCGGCGAACAAGTGGTCGCTGCTCGGCGGGTTCCGGTCCGCGGCCCAGATCGTGTCGTACGAGATCCCGGCCGGCCTCGCGGTCGCGGCCGTGGTCGCGCTTGCGGGCTCGCTCGGGCTCGGGACGATCATCGCGCGCCAGGGCGGATTCCCGTGGGAGTGGTACCTGTTCCACGACCCGTTCACGCTGGCCGCGTTCTTCGTCTACTTCACGTCGGCGCTCGCCGAGGGCAACCGCACGCCGTTCGACCTGCCCGAGGCCGAGTCCGAGCTGGTGGCCGGGTACTCGACCGAGTACTCGGGCCTGCGGTTCCTGTTCTACTTCTTCGCCGAGTGGGGCAACCTCTACGTGATGTCCGCCCTGATGACCGCCCTGTTCCTGGGCGGCTGGCAGGTCCCGGGCGTCGCGGCGTCGGCCGCGGCCGCGTCCCCGTGGCTGATCGCGGCCGGGTGGGCCCTGTTCACGGCCAAGGCGCTGTTCCTGGTGTTCGTGGTCATCTGGCTCCGCTGGACCCTGCCGCGCGTGCGGGTGGACCAGCTCATGGCCGCGTGCTGGAAGTACCTCGTCCCGATCGGCGCGACCTGCTTCCTCGGCGCGGCCGCGTGGGGCGTGCTGGTGCGCGGCGTGGCCGAGAAGGTCGTGTCGATCGCGCTGTTCGCGGCGGGCGTCGCGGTCGCGGTCGTGTTCGTGGCCAAGGTCGCGAAGACGCTCCGCAAGGGGCCGATCGCGGTCAAGCTCTCTCCCTTCGCGTGAGTCGGACGGCGGGCGGGCGCTCCGATCGCCCGTCGTGCCGCCCGTGGAGGCGTCATGCCCAACCCCGTGACCGGATACGCGGGCACCGTCTGGCGGGCCGCGTCGAGCATCTTCGAGGGGATGGTCGTCACGCTTGCGAACTTCCTCCGCCGTCCCACGACCGTCCAGTACCCGGACCGGACCGAGAAGCCCGTGGTCGAGACGCTGCCCGAGCGCTACCGCGGCTTCCTGGAAGTCGATCCCGACATCTGCACCGCGTGCAAGCTCTGCGAGGCCGCCTGCCCGATCCAGTGCATCGCGATCGCGGTCGGCAGGAACGCCGAGGGCGTGCGCGGGATGACCGAGTTCGCGATCGACATCGGCAAGTGCATGTACTGCGGCCTGTGCGTCGAGCCGTGCCCCACGGGCGCGATCCGCATGACCCGCGAGTTCGAGGCCGCGAACCCGGCTCTGGACGCGCTCGTGCTCCGCTACGTCGAGCCCGGCGGCTTCGTGCTCCCGGCCAAGGCCAGGCAGGCGCTCGAGGCCCCGACCCCGCCGCGCGGCGAGCTGGCCCGCAAGGCCGTGGCCAGGGCGCGCTCGGACGCCTCGGCGTCCCCGCGCGCGCGCGCCACGGCCGCCGGCCCGGCGCCCGCGCCCGCCCCCGCGCCGGCGCCCGCCCCCGCGCCGGCGCCCGAGCGCAGGGACGACGCGGCGTAGCGGGCGCGGGCCGTGCGCACCAGGCCATCGATGGCCGCGACCGGCGACGTCGCCAGCCCGACGGCGGGCCGCGGGCGTAGCCGTGCTGGCGTTGGCATCGTCGGCGACGATCGGGGTGCCGCGCACGCCTCGGCGGCGCAGCCGTCGCCGGCGCGGTACACGCATTGCCGTCTTCGCGGCCGACGCCGGTCGGAGGCGAGGACACGCTCCCCGACGTGTGGTGTCGCGCGGTGCATGGGGCGGAGCGTCGTCGTCGCGGTCGCGTGTCGATCCGCGACCGTCTTGACCCGATCCCCAGATCCCCGATCGCCGCGTGGTGCGCGAGCGCAGCCGGCCGACTCGCGAGCGTGGATGACCAAGGCCGCCAGTTTCTCGGGATGGAAGGTCCTACAGGCAAGTCTCGGGGGGATCACTGCAGCAGTAGATCCACTCGGGCTCGCCTTCTTGTCGGCAGATGCACCCGCCGGGACCGTCCCGGCAGCATTGGCAGATGAATCCTGGAGGACACCTGCGGTCTCCGTACGGGGTGCCCCCTTGTCCGCAGTGGCAGGTGTCGTTCAGGCAATTCAGGGGGGGGTTGCGATCCGTCGGATAGGGGACAAATGTGCAAGGATCCCATCCATCCCCGCTGCCGTCCTTCGTAGAGCATCCGCCCGCGGACGACAGGCAGAATACCGCAACCGGCACGGCGGCGAGCCGAAGGGCCGGGCCCGTGATCCCACTCAGTATCAAGGCTCCCTCCGTCCGCGGCGGATCCGTGACCCGGCCACGCTCAACACGGACGCGATCATGACCGCAGCCCAGGCGCCCACGCCTGCCCTCACATCGACCGCAGCCGCTCCGCAGTTCGCCGCTGAACCGCCCGGGCTGGCCTGGTCCGGGCCCGCAACGTCAGCGTCGGCTGCTGGGAAGGACTCAACTGCCTCTGCCGAGGGCGCTTCCGCCGCGACATCCGGGGCCGCCGGCTCGGGCGCGACTGACGCATCATCGGGTGCTCCCGGACCGGCTTCTTCGCCCTGCGGATCCGGGGCTGAGCCGTCTGCGTGTCCGAGGTCAGGCTGCTGGTCCGGCAGGTCCGGAGGAGCCGGGCATTCCTGGTCGCGGCACGGGACGCAGCCGCCGCAGTGGTGCTGGCACTCGTACGTGCACTTCCAGTCCCAACGGTCCTCGCAGCACGCCGGGTCCATCCCGCAGACGCACTCCTCGCATCCGCACCCCTGGCACCGGGGAGATGACTTCTGCACGCACCCGTATCCGTAGACACACTTCTTGAGGTCCGTGCACCAGAAGCCATCCGGGCAGTCGCCGCAGGACCCGCCGCACCCGTCCGCGCCGCAACTCCAGTCTCCGCTCGGACAGGAGGGGGTGCAACACGTCCCGTCCGTGCAGACCTGACCGGCGCCGCAGGTACCGCAGGAGCCCCCGCACCCGTCGCTTCCGCACTCCGCGCCCGCGCATTGCGGCTTGCAGACGAAGTCGCACTCCTTGGGGTACTTGCCCGTGGGTTCGGAGCCTCCTTCGGTGTCACAGGCGTACTCCGACGCGTCCGGGTCCCAACCGCAGGTCGTCCCGCAATCGAGAGCGCCAACGGCCCCGTTCCACGAGCATCGGACGACGTAGGGTCCGGAGCAGCACCCATTCTCCGGCACGCTGTTGCACCAGAGGCACCGGTCGAGTAGGGGATGGCAGGTCTGGCCCTCCTCGCAGGTGCCGCAGGACCCGCCGCACCCGTCGTCTCCGCAGTTCTTCCCCTCGCATTGGGGCGTGCAGCACTTCCGGTCACCCTTCTCCGTCGCTTGGCAGACCTGACCCGTCCCGCACGTCCCGCACGATCCGCCGCATCCGTCGCTGCCGCATTCGCGGTTGCTGCACCGCGGGACGCAGGTGAAGTCGCACTCCCTCGGGTAGGTCCCGGACGGGTCGGAAGGCGGGAAGTCGGTGCCGCAGCCGTAGTCCTTGCCGACGCTGTTCCAGCCGCAGTGCCCGTTATAGGACGGACATTCGTTGACGATCAACTCGACGATGCCCGTGTAGTAGCCGCAGACCACTGCGATATCGCCGTGGCAGCAACCCTTTCCGGTGACGCTCCCGCATCCCCATACGCATTGGTCCACCACGCAGGTCTGGCCCTCCTGGCATGGCGGGGCGCAGGTCCCCGCGTCCGAAGGGCGCGCGAACAACACGGCCGCAGCCGCGGCCAGCCAACGGGCGCGATTCGCGTTCGTCGTCATGGCAGCCTCCACACGTGCACGTTGTCAACGTAGTTGTTGCCGAAACCGTACTGGCAGAACCACAGCCCCTGGCCGTCGGCGGTCGGCTCAACCAGGAACGCGGCGCGGGCGGGGAGATTGACGCTCGCGTCCAGCGGTACGACCATTGCCGGCTGGGCCGGCACCTTCCATCCGCCGGACATCGGCGACGTCAGCAGTCGGTCAACGACCACAGAGGCCCCGGGCCATCCGATGAACCCCGGCACCTCGTCCGTCCACGCCTGGTTGCGTGTCAGGTAGTCGACGTGGACCATGTACCGCTCGCCCTCCAGGAAGGCGCCGTTCAACGCGAATTGACACAGGAACTCCGGGATCCCGATCGGCTCTCCATCCGCGCAGTTCGTGCCTTCGGGAACAACCCATCTCCTGCCCGTCGGGTCTCCGGCGATACAGACCGGACGGTAGTCCGACGGATCCCCCTCCAGACTCTGGACGCGTCCCCTGGGTCCCGGCGACCAGGAGGGGTCCTCGGACTCGGCCAGCGGCGACAGCAGGGTCGGGGCAGGCCGGCCGGTCCAACTCTCGCCGGTCGCGACCTGGAACTTGTGGAAATCCTTGACGGCCACGATGTCGCGGACCCGGAAGAGCGGATCCCGCCACGGGCTCGGCCAGGCGTTCCGAGCGCCGATCGAGATGTACGCGCCCTGTGACCCGGCTGGGGGTCTCAGCCGGACCGTGCGATAGGACCACTCGTCTGTCAGGCCGAACTCCCGGCAAGTCTGGTGCGTGGCGGTTCCGTCGCCCACGCAGACGACGCCGGTGACCTGGGAATCCGCGCTGTCCTTCCTCTGCAAGATCGACACGCGGTAGTCCTGGCCGGGGCAGAAATCGGTCGGTCTCGTCAAGGCGTGGTCGTCTGGCTGGATGATCATCCCTTGTGCCCACTCCACCCAACCGGCCGGCCCCATGATCGGGTCGAACGTCCACTCCGGCGCGAAATCGGGGGGCCACAGATCGAAACGCGACCGGAACGCGCTCTCGCAGACGGCCGACGGGTCCTCGCATGCATCGGCAACCAGGTCGTCATCCAGGTCGAGTTGCTCGGGGTCGGGCATCATCGGACACGTGTCGCAGAGGTCGCCGGCACCGTCTCCGTCGTCGTCGCTCGTGTAGTCCCCGGAGCCGGCGATGAACGGGGCATCCGCGGAGAGGGGGCACGAGTCCTCCGAGTTCTCGTGGTCGTCGTCGTCCACGTCTCGCGCGAACCTGATCACCATGGAAGGATCGCCGTAGAGTTCGAAGGGCAGGAGGTACAGGTAGTCCTCCCCATCCTCCGGGGATACCCCGTTCCAGAGGACGGCATCCTTCCATCGGATTCCAGCGCCGTATTGGGGTGACGCGGACTGGAACGAGGGACTGTTGCTGGCGAGGCCCTCCATGAATGGCCGCATGTAGCTGCTGGCGACCTGCCCCTGGTTGGTCAGGTTGAGTGCGGCGAATTGCGAGAAGCCCTTGTCCCGGTACTTGGTCAGGGCATACTCCGCGAAGGTCACGTCGCCGGCCTTCTCCGGGAGGGCGCCGGCCTGGCAGGCCCCGGCCGCAGCCGCGGGGAAGAACGGCTGGTTCGGGATTTGCGAGAACGTGTACGTGTCCGCGATGCCCGGCATGTACCAGTTGCCGCTGTGCCCGCTCCCGAGCACGAGGCCGACCCCTGCGACCAGGGCATCTCGCGTCACGGCCCTGAATTGATCTACGTCCTCTACGTTGCCCTCGGGCGGGGGCTGGGTGGCCGGGTCATCCCAATACATCCACCTGTAGTTCGGGATGAAGTGGGGCATCGAATCGAGGGACGACCGGAATGCAGGCGATCGCCTGATCTTCTCGAGTGGGCCGGCGGAGCCGTCGAGGGGGGCATCGGCATCGGCACCGACCAGAAGCACCTTCGACGTGTACCGGCTCACGTTCTCCGATGTCTCGTACGCAATGATCTTGTGGAACGCGTTCCGAGCGGCCTCCGCGCGACTCAGGTTCACGGAGCCTTCGAAGATCGATCGAACAGTGATCCGTCCGGGCAAGGGCAACTCCGGCATATGATCGGCGTCGAGAGAGGCGTAGTAGAAGTCCCCCTGGATCCGCGCTTGGTAGAAGAACACGGGCCCGAGGAGCGTCCCGAACGGGCGCTTGGTGTACACAAATCCGTGGTATTGGGCGTTCGCGCAGTCGTTGTGGCCAGGGGCTGCCGGGGGGCACGCGTTCTTGTACGTGGACCAGTTCTGGTACCAGGTGCTGTAGTCGTCGACCGCGTCGCCGATCAGGTTGACCTCGACCGTCTCGACCCCGTCCGCCGGTTGCCCTGGTTGCGAGGAGGGGTCGTGCCCCGGTTCCTCGTTCCACAGCCAGGAACCTACCAACTCCCGCCAGTCTTCCGGGTCCGCCCCGCCCCCTCCGACCTGAATTCCGCACATCGAGCCGAGCTCCCCGAACCCCTTGCCGAGAGACCTGAGGCGGGCTAGGTAGTGGCCGCTGTCGCTTCCCTGCGATACCCGGAAGTCCTGGGGCCTCAGCCGGACGCTCGGCACAATTCCGTCCGGCGGGTTGCCGGGCAGTGGCGCGGCCGGCCTGCGCATGATCCCCAAGGCGATGTTGCCTGGGCCGTTCACGATGCGGATGCGGAAGGGCGCCCAGCCATCTCCCGGGCGGTTGAACTCCGCCCTCCACCCGGCACGCGAAAACACCTTCACTTTTCCGGGCCACGTCTTTCCGTTCGCCGGTCCGGTCTCGGCGACCGGGTCGCCGGCCAGTTGCCGGACCTCCTCTCGGGTCATCACAACGCAACCGGGATCCGAGTCGTCCGGGCACCGTTCCACGTAGATGCCGTACGGCAGCGGCGTCATGTCATGGTTGGCGCAGACGGTTCCGCCCTCCCAGGGGACCACGACGGGCTCCATGTCGTTCCCGATCTTGACCTCGCACCAGTCGCCGCAGTCCACCAGGTATCTCGGGTTGTTGCTGTCCAGGAGAATCTGCCCTGACAACTCCACCACCGAGTACTGGGACTTGTTCGTCCCGAACAGGCCGGTGCCCGCGTCAGCCCCCGGAGGGACGTCGAAGATGTCACCGACCAGCATCACGTACCGCAGAGGAGCCGCCGCATCAATACGCGCCAGCCGATGCCTGAGGCATTCCGGGAAGTAACCACCTTCGTTCGGCAGGCAGCAGGCGGCCAGGAAGCTGCCCCCGGGATCAAGGCACCCCTCGTTCAGGACGGTGTCGGACGGGATCACCTCCCAGTCGTAAAGCGACCTGTCCGGCTTGACCTCCCTGAAGTCGCTCTCGACCACGTCCACCAGATCGGGGGCAGCGACCACCACGAACTTCGGCGTGCCGGTCAGGGCAGATGAAAGGGACCCCTGGTCGTTCTCGACCAGGGCGGACACGAGCCGGTCGTTCTCCGGCGACGACGGCGGCTGGGGGACGCCGGTCCTGCGTGTCGCGAAGGGGACGTGGACGACGCCGGACGTGACCAGCCTCAAGGCCCCTGGTGCAGTGTACACCAACGGCCTGACCTTCAGCCACACCAGTCGCCGGTCGCGCGCGGACGCCGGTCCGGAGACGCCTGCCACCGGTACGGCATCGGGGGCCTGGTAGTACGCCTCGTCGTACTCGAACCCGGGTGCAGCTGCATCCTGGACGGGGTGGACGGTCATGCCTTCGTACGTTCGTGTCGCGGTCTCAATGACCCCTGCGCGCCCGAGCGACTCCACGTCCCACGGCACCTCCAGGACGATGCGCTTCACTGGAAGCGCCGGCCGACCGGGCTCACCCTCCAGTTCGAGTCCGCTCATGCTGGGCTGGATCATCTCGCCGCGGGGGGTTTCTTGCCGAATCACATCGAAGCCGGTCGCCCGGAATGCTACGACGATCCCGACCACGGTCCCATTGCCGTCGAGTTCCTGCTCGACCGAATCTACGGTGAAGAACTCGGCGAACTCGCATGCGTCCCCGAGGCCATCGCCGTCCGAATCCTCCTGATACTCGTTCGCGATGGTGGGGCAGTTATCCTCGGCCGAGCACTTCGTGTCGTCGTCCTCGTCGTTCATCGGGTCCATCGGGCACGGGTCGACGTCGTTGTCCATTCCATCCCCGTCCGCGTCGGTGACCGGCACGTCGCACTCGAAGCGGCAGACGTGGTCCACGCACTCGAAGGCTCCCTCGATGCAGATGGGGGGAGTGAGGCCCTGCGCCTCGCAGTCCGCGGCGGCGTTGCAGAACCCGCCGC
>VGRB01000048.1 GCA_016875475.1 Deltaproteobacteria bacterium | reverse complement strand
CCCCCCGGTGCAGGCGCACTCGTGCCCCCCGCCAGCGAGCACGGAGCACAGGCCGTGGCCCGAGCAGGGGTCGGGCGCGCAGGGGTCGTCCACGCACGTCCCTGCCGCGCCGGGGTCCGCAACGAAGCCGTCGGCGCAGTCCGCGCACCCGTCGCCCGCGTACCCGTCCTCGCAGGTCGCGCACGCGGCGCCGCCCCAGTGGCCCGTGCACGAGCACGCCGCGATGCCGGCGTCGCCGACCGCGCACGTGCCGTGGCCCGAGCAGGGGTCGGGCGCGCAGGGGTCGTCGATGCAGAGCCCGGAACCGGCCGGATACACGACGAAACCGCCCGCGCAGTCCGAGCACGCGGCGCCCGCGTAACCGGCCTCGCACGCGTCGCAAGCGAGCCCGGTCCAGTGGCCGTCGCAATCGCAGATCCCCGCGCCGCCGGCGACGACCTCGCACGCGCCGTGGCCCGAGCACGGGTCCGGCGAGCAGCCGTCGTCCACGCAGGTCCCGGGCGCGGCCGGGTCCTGGACGAACCCCCCGGCGCACTCCGTGCAGCCGGGGCTCGCGTACCCCGTCATGCAGGCGCACGCGTGGCCGCCGCCCGGGGTCACGGTGCAGGTCGAGTGGCCGGCGCACGGGCCGGAGGCGCAACTGTCGGGGATGCACGTCCACGCGGCGCCCGGGTCGGCGACGTAGCCCTCCTCGCAGGCCAGGCAGTCCAGGCCGGCGTAGCCCTTGGCGCACCCGTCGCACGCGGGCCCGCCCCAGTGGTCGTCGCACTTGCACTGGTGCCCCCCGCCCGCGGTCACCGAGCAGGTCCCGTGGACGCACGGGCTCTTGGCGCACGGGTCGGGCACGCACGTCCCCGGGGCGCCGGGGTCGGCCGCGAAGCCGGTCGCGCACGCCGCGCAGTCCCCCCCCGCGTACCCGGTCGCGCACGCGTCGCAGGCGATCCCGGTCCAGTGCGGGTCGCACGCGCAGGCCCACGCGCCCGCGGCCTTCATCGAGCAGTCGCCGTGGCCGGAGCACGGGTCGGGCAGGCACGGATCGTCCATGCACGCGCCCGGGCGGGCCGGGTCGGGCAGGGTTCCGCCGGGGCACGACGGGCACTCGGCGCCCGCGCACCCGGTCGCCATGAAGTGGTCGTCGAACGAAGGCCCGCTGACCCGGAAGGCGTCCTTGTAGGCCTCGACCACGATGGTCGAGTAGGCGAAGACCGGCGACGTGCCGCGGTAGTTGCGAGGATACGTCTGGCCGGCGTCCACCACGCAGGCGCCGGTGAACGACGCCCCCCCGGCCTCGGTCTGGTATATGGCCTTGACCGACCCCGCGGCGGCGAGACCGTCCAGCACGGATTGCGCGGGCAGTCCGTAGCTGTTGTAGCCCGGCCCGCACTTCTCGCTGTCGCCGACCGACAGCAGGACGACGCGCGGGCGGATCGCGGCCAGGAACTCCGGCGCGCTGGAGGAGGCGCTGCCGTGGTGGCTCAACAGGTGCACGTCGATCGGCGCGCGGGTCGCGATCCCAGGGGCGACCGCCTGCTCCAGGCCCTTGGACCCGCCCCCCCCCGGGAGGTCGCCGAGGTCCAGGAACGAGAACTCGCCGTACTCGAACAGCACGCCGACGCTGCGCTCGTTCTCCTCCTTCGGGGTGAGCGGCGCGGCGCCGACCACGCGGCCGTTCGCCGCGAGCACGGTCATCTTCGCGCCCCCGCCGAGGTCGAACGCCTCGCCCGGCACGGGGGTCCGGCGGCGCGAGCCCAGGATGCGGGCGTAGGCGTCGAACCCGCTCGGCATCGGCGCGAGCCCGCGGTCGAGCACCACTGCCGGCAGCAGGTCGTCGCTGCCGGGCGCGCCGACCTCGCCCTCGTCGTCGATCCCCCCCTTCCCGTCATCGTCCACGCCCTTCCGCCCGGGCGCGCCGTCCGGCCCCATCATCACGGGCACCGCGCCGCCCGCGTGGTCGTCGTCGAAGTGCGACACGACCATGTAGTCGAGCTTCGGGATCAGCCGGCGCGCGACCGTCGCGACCATGCGGCCGGCCTGCGGGCGCCCGGCGTCGAGCAGCACGGAGGTACCGGTCGGCGACACGAGCAGCACCGACTGGCCGTTCCCGACGTCGAACACGTAGATCTGCATGGCGTCCGTGGGCGCCGGCACCGCGCAGAAGCCGACGTCCGTGTTGCACACGCCGCTCTCGCACCCGGTCTCGCTGGAGCAGGTGGGCGGGAGCGGGCACGACTGCGCCGGCCCGAGCACCTCGGCCGTGTACGGCTCGGCCACGTGCATGGCCGGGAACTCCTTGCAATCGCTGCCGCTCGGGGTCAGGTCGACGCGCAGGAAGCCCTCGCACGTCCTCGACGACACCATCGTGCAGGTCGCCTGGTAGCGGACCGTTGCGCGGCAGGTGGCGTTCGAATAGACGGCCTCCGTGTACAGGTACCGCTCGCTCCCGGCCTTCTCGGAGGACCCGAGGAGCGGCGCCTTGCAGCCGCCATGGGCGGTCTTGTTGTAGACGGCGACGTGGAACGGGTTCAGCGGGTTCGGGAGCCCCTCCAGCTCGATCGTGGTGCCCCCCAGGAGCCGCGCCAGCAGGTCCGCGCTGGCGGTCTTCGGCTCGACCGTGACGCGGATCGTCCCGAGGAGGTCGTCGTTCGGCTCGATCGCGCCGGACCCGGTCGGCGAGTCGAAGAACCCGTTCTCGCACCAGACCTCGCCGTTCACGAGCTGGCAGGACCCGAGGCCGATGTCCGACGCCTGGATCCGGATGGCGCTCGACACGTTCGGCCCGGTCCGGAACAGGAACGACGCCACGAATACGTTGGCCGTCGTGTCCAGCACGTTCAGCGAATACGAGGAGTTGACTCTCACCGGCACGACGAACTCGCCGCCCGCGTTCACGGTCGCGGTGGTGGTCCGCTTGTTCGTGCCCAGCGCCACGATCGCGTACCGCGGCGACGCCTCCAGCGCCGACGTGAGCGCGCCCTCCGCGGCCTCCTCCTTGCCGCCCACGACCGCCAGCTTCAGCACGCCGGAGATGTTGACCTCGTCGGACGCGCCCTCGGAGTGCCTCGCATCGAGCCCGCAGGCGGAGGCGAGAGCGGCGAGCGAGATGGTGACCAGGACACGGTGTCGGCGCATGGGGCCTCCTCAGGGTTCCAGGGCGACGGCGAGGTGATACTCGCCGGCAAGCGCAGTGCCGTCCTTCACGTACGTGTCAGCGACGATCAGGTAGCGGCCGGGGGGGATCCACGCGGCCAGATCGGTGTCGTCGCGCGCGATGCACGCCATGGGCTCGTCGCCCATCAGGAGGTGGACGTCGATGTCCACGCCGTCCCCGTCGGTAACGACCGCCCTGAGCGTGCCGGGCTCGTGCAGGTTCAGGACGTAGGTGACCTCGGGGCCGCTCTCGTCCGCGGTCGAGCACGCCTCGGTCGGGTACGCGTCGTGCTGCGCGATCGGCCAGCCGGCCGTGTCGCCGTCCGCCCCGAACGGCAGCGCGTCGATCCGGAACGGGCACGCGTGCGACCCGTCCGGCACGCACTCCCCCCACACCGTCGGGTCGATGTCGCGCGCATCCACCAGGAAGTAGTCGGCCGGCTCGCCCTCGGCCACCCACGCGTGCGTGATGAACTGCGTCCAGTTCTTCATGCCGGGGATGTTCTGGCAGCCGGCGGACCACTGGCCCACGATCGCGGTCTCGAGCGGCGGGGTCGCCTGCGCGTAGTGGATGTTGTGCGCGCTCCCCTCGCGGTCGAAGTCGGGCTCGCCCTCCGGCGGCAGCCACGCGTTCGGGTCGCTGTCCCAGTGACCGTTCGAGTTGTTGTCGTCGCGCACCCGGTAGTCGATCTCGTCGATCCGCAGGGCGTTGTAGGTCTTGTGCCACCCGTTTCGGTACCGGTAGTGGCGGTTCGGCCAGAGCGACGACATGCCCCCGTCGTGCCGGTACGCGCCGGTGTCCGTGTGCGCCGCGAACTCGAGCACCTGGGGCCGCCCCTGCTCGTCGCGCCAGAGCAGCGCGATCGTGTCGTTGAACCGGTTGGGGCCGTTCCCGTTCCAGGCGAAGGTGCCGGGGTAGGCGCCGCGGATCCCGACGACCGTCCGGTGCCCGATGGTCGTGTCCACGGCCACGCCGACCGTCTTCTCCGCGACCTCGCGGTAGAGGGTCCACGCGGCGGGCTCGGACAGCTCGACCGCGCCGATCGGGGTCTCGTAGCACCGGGTCTGGCCGATCTCCCACTCCTCCGCGCGCCCGAAGAGCGGCATTGCGTCCTCGTACCCGGGCATGACAAGCTCGCCCCGCTTGCCGTCGAGCCTCAGCGGGAACAGCGACGGCGGGTCCGGCTCGCCGTGCACGATCTCGCCGGGGCGGCTCGGCACGCGCGGGCCGGAGGCCGCCGGAATGGCCGCGGGACCGCCGGGCGGGCCGTCGAAGGGCGGGAAATCGTAGTTGAACCCGCAGGTTGCCGGGGGCGTCTCCGCATCCTCCACGGCATCCCCGATCGCGTCGCCGTCCGCGTCGCTCCCGCCCTGGTCACCGCCGCCGGGCTCGCCCGGGCCGTCCGGCTTCCACGGGCCGTAGTCGGGGGGCGCCTCGTCGGGCGCGGCCTCGTCCGCCGCGGGGTCCTGGCCCATCGGGTCCCGGCCCGCAACGTCCGCGACGCCCGGGTCGCCGCCCGCCTCCGCGACCACGTCGCCGGACACGAACGACTTCGTTCCGCCGCCCCCGCACGACGCAAGCGCCGCGACGACCGCCCAGGGCACTGCCACCCGCAGGTCCACCACCCGCACCTCCCGGACCCGAAACCGCGGTATTCTACAGCATCGGGAGGGGGCGCGGCGAGTGCGTTGACGGATGGCAGCCGTAGCATGCTGCGCGCGGCGCGGCGGTCGGGCCCGCCTCGGGCGCGTGGCAGGCGTCGCAGCCGCCCGCCGCGGCGACGTGAACGGCGTGAACCCTGCCGGCCGGGCCGCATCAGCGCGGCGGCCCCGGGCCACGGCGACCGGACCGGACGGGGACGGCGTGGCCCCGTGATACGATGCAGCCCTGGCATCGGAGGCTTCGGGCTTGCGAAAGGGCTCCGGCGGTCGCCGTCACGGGCGCGGGCGCGATCGATGGCCGGACCGGGCCGGCGGGCGCGGCGGCGAACGGCGGGATGCGGCCTTTCCGGGCCGGGCGTCGGCCGGTCCCTCGGGCCGACCGGCGGGCCGCTCGACGGGCCGTCATCCCGGCAGCGTCACGGGCACGTTCCGTGCGAACCCCCGCGGGTTCGGGTTCGTGATCCCGGACAAGCCGGACGAGGCGGGCGACCTGTACGTGCCCGACGGCGGGACCCTCGACGCGATGACCGGGGATCGCGTGGTCGCCCGCGTGCTCAAGCGCGGCGTGCGCGGCGGCCGGATGCTCCTGCACGGCCGAATCACCGAAGTCCTGGAGCGCGCCCGCGACACCTTCGTCGGCGAGATGGTCCGGTCCGGGGACATGTGGCTCGTGGTGCCCCAGGGCCGCGCCATGACCCAGCCGATCGTGGTCGACGACGTCAAGCCCGGCGACGCGGCGCCGGACGCGAAGGTCGTCGTGCAGATCGTCCGCTTCCAGCGCGGCCCGGAGCCCGCGCACGGAGTGATCGTCGAGCGCCTCGGCCCGGCAGGCCCGATCGACGTGGAGACGCTCGGGATCGTGCGCGAGCACGGCCTGCCCGACCGGTTCGGCGAGGACGTTCTGGCCGAGGCGAGCGCCGCGACGCTCGCGTTCGACGAGGACGCGGCGGCCGGGGTGGCGCGCGACCGCGAGGACTTCACCGGCTCGACGGTGGTCACGATCGACCCGCCGGACGCGCGCGACTACGACGACGCGGTCGGGGTCGAGGAACGCGACGACGGCTGGACGCTCGCCGTGCACATCGCGGACGTGTCGGCGTTCGTGCCCGAGGGGGGGGCGCTCGACCGCGAGGCGAGGCTGCGCGGCAACAGCGTCTACTTCCCGCGCAAGGTCCTGCCGATGCTGCCCGAGGCCCTGTCGAACGGCGCGTGCAGCCTCCAGCCGGGCCGGCCGAGGCTGGTCAAGAGCGTGCTGGTGGACTACGACCGCGACGCGGAGGTGGTCGGGGCCCGCTTCGCGAACGGCGTCATCCGGTCGGCGCGGCGCCTGACCTACGTCGAGGCCCAGGGCGTGATCGACGGCCGGACCGGCGGCTACCCCCCCGAGGTCGTCGCGACGCTCGGCGGCCTGGACCGGCTCGCGCACGCGATCGAGCGGCGGCGCCGCCGCGAGGGGATGCTGCACCTGGACCTGCCGGAGGTCGGGCTGGTCCTGTCCGAGGACGGCCGGGTGCTCGACGCGGCCCCCCCCGACACGAGCTGGACCCACACGCTGATCGAGATGTGCATGGTCGAGGCGAACGAGGCGGTGGCGCGCAACCTCGACCCGCTGGGGGTCCCGTTCCTGCGGCGGGTCCACCCCGAGGCGGACGCGCACTCGACCGCGCAGCTCTCCGCCTTCCTGGCAGCGGCAGGGGTGAAGTTCCCGAAGCACCCGGACCGACGGGCGCTCCAGGCCCTGCTCGACCGCGTCGCGGGCACGCCGCTGTCGAACGCGGTCAACCTGGCGTTCCTGAAGACCCTGAAGCGCGCCGAGTACTCGCCGGCCGACGTCGGGCACTTCGCGCTCGCGAGCCGCCACTACTGCCACTTCACGAGCCCGATCCGGCGCTACCCGGACCTCCACGTACACCGCCTGCTCGACGCCCACCTGCGCGGGCGGCTCGCGGACGCGGCGCGGCCCGCGGGCGAGGTCGAGGCGCTCGGCAGGCACTGCACCGCAACAGAGCGGCGCGCGGACGAGGCCGAGGGCGACCTCAGGATGCTGCTCGTGCTCACGGCGATCGCGGACCGCATCCGCGCGGGCGAGGCGATCGAGCCCGAAGATGGCGTGATCACGGGCGTCGCGTCCTTCGGCATGTTCGTCCAGTCGTCGCACTGGCTGATCGAGGGCGTGCTGCGCCTTGACGCGCTTCCCCACGACTGGTGGGAGGCCGACCCCGCGCGCGGCGTCGTGGTCGGCGCGCGGAGCCGCGAGCGCTTCCGCCTGGGCGACCGCGTGACCGTTACGCCGGCGCGCGTGGACCTCCCGGCGCGTCGGCTCGAGTGGGCGATCGAATCCCATTGACCGCCTGCGATCCGTTCCCGCCCGTGCTGAATCGAACAGCGGGCCGTATCGGCGTGCGAGGTCGAACGGGACGGGGGCCGGACACGGCGCCCGGGGCCGCAGGAGAGTCGAACACCACTGGATTACGCCTACTTGCGGCGGGTGCCCAAGATGGCACCGTTCGTGCACAAGGGGGCCGCGTCGCCGGCCGACGAGGGAATACGCGATGGAACGCGAGTGCAGGTTCGGGATCGAGGGAATGTCCGTCCACGTGCCGAGGCACTGCATCGACCTCGGCACGCTGGCCGCCGCGCGCGGCATCGATCCGGCCAAGTACTACGAGGGGTTGGGCGGGCGCCGGATGGCCGTCGTCTCCCCGGACGAGGACCCCGTGACGATGGCCGCCGAGGCGGCCCGGCGCCTGGTCGCGCGCCACGACGTGGACCGCTCCGAGATCGGCATGGTGGTGGTCGGATCCGAGACGGGTGTGGACGCGGCCAAGCCGATCGCGTCGTACGTCCACGGCCTCATCGGCCTCTCGCCCCAGTGCAGGACGTTCGACACGCAGCACGCGTGCTACGGCGCGACCGCGGCGCTCCAGCTCGCCGCGGGGTGGTGCATCCAGGGGAACGGGTCGCGCCGGAAGGCGATCGTGATCGCGACGGACATCGCGCGCTACGAGGTCGGGTCCGCGGGCGAGCCCACGCAGGGCGCCGGGGCGATCGCGATGCTCGTGTCGTGCGAGCCGCGCGTTGTCGCGTTCGACCGTCACGACGAGGCCGTGTTCACCCAGGACGTCATGGACTTCTGGAGGCCCCACTACCGCTCGACGGCCATGGTCGACGGCAGGCACTCGCTCGACTGCTACCTGCGTGCGCTCGAGCACACATGGGACGCCTACCTGGGGAGCTCCGGCCTGCGGTTCGAGGACTTCCGCCACCTGCTGTTCCACGTCCCGTTCCCGAAGATGGCGCACAAGGCGTTCCACCGGCTGCACGAGCTGGAGGCAGCCCGCCGCGGCGTCGCCATGCCCCCGGCGGAAGCGATGTTCGACACCCTGACCCGACCCTCCCTCTGGGCGAACGTCGAGGTCGGCAACATCTACTCGGGATCGCTCTACCTCGCGCTCGCCGGCCTGCTCGAGCAGGGTGACGCGGCCATCGAAGGCGCGCGTCTCGGGCTCTTCTCGTACGGCAGCGGCTGCTGCGCGGAGTTCTACAGCGTGCTCGTCGGCCCGGACGCGACCGCCTGGCGGGGCCGGATCGGGGTCGCCGAGGCCCTGGCGGGACGCGTCGAGGTCGACTACCCGACGTACGTCGAGATGCGCACGCGCTCGGAGGGCATGGCCGGGGACGGCTCCTTCCGCGAGCCCGTCCACCCCGGCAACGGCCGCGTCCGCTTCCTCGGCGTGCGCGACCACCGGCGGGTCTACCAGGCCCACATCAGTCCCGGCGGGGACCAACTGCGATCCTGTACTTCTCGAGCCTGCGCAGGAGCTGGAAGCGGCTGATCCCGAGGAGGCGAGCCGTCTCCGACTTCACCCCGCGCGCCTGCTCCATGGCGCGCCGGATCATCTTCAGTTCGAGGCTCTCGAGCGTGTCCACGCCGGGGACGAAGTCGACCGGCAGGCCGCGGGGCCGTTCCTGCCGCGCGTCGCTGCCCTGCGAGGCCGGCGCCCGCGTGGAGACGTGCCTCAGGATGCGGTCCGGCAGGTGGCGCGGCTCCACGGGCCCCTCCCCGGCCAGGATGGTGGCACGCTCGATCACGTTCTTCAGCTCGCGGACGTTGCCCGGGTAGTCGTACGAGCGGAGGTAGTCCTCGACCTCTCGCGCGAACGGCCGCGCGGGCACCCCGGTCTTCTTGCCGAAGAACTCCAGGAAATGCCGCGCGAGCGCGATCACGTCCTCCCCGCGATCACGCAGTGGGGGCAGCCGGATCGGGAAGACCGACAGGCGCTGGAAGAGGTCGAACCGGAACCGCCCAGCCTCGGCCTCCGCAGCCAGGTCGCGGTTCGTGGCGGTCACGACTCGCGCACGGACCGGGTGCTCGCGCACGGACCCGACCCGCTGGAAGGCGCGCGCCTCCAGCACCCTCAGGAGCTTCCCCTGGAGCGCCTGGTCCATCTCGCCGATCTCGTCAAGGAAGATCGTGCCCTCACCCGCCTCCTGGAACGCCCCATCGCGCGCGCGGTCCGCACCGGTGAACACCCCCTTCTCGTGTCCGAACAGGATGCTCTCGACCAGGGGGGTCGGCAGCGCGACGCAGTCGACCGCCACGAAGGGGCTCCCGGGCGCGGCGGACAGGGAGTGCAGGCAGCGGGCCGCGACCTCCTTGCCGGCGCCGGTTTCCCCGGTCAGGAGCACCGTGGTGTCGGGTCGCGACGCCACCTTCTCGATCTGCTCGCGCACCGCGGCGATGGCCGGCGACGACCCGAGGAGTCCGCCCCGCCGGTGCTCGTCCCGGTCCCGCATCGCGGCCTGGACCTCGTGCCTGCGCCGCACCTCGAGGACCGCGTTCACGACCCCGGACAGGTTCGTCTGCTTGACGAGGTAGTCCTCCGCCCCCTGGCGGATCGCGAAGATCGCGCTCCCGATCGAGTCGTACGCGGTCATGACGATCAGCGACGCCCCTGACTGCAGCGCGAGCAGCCTCGGGATCAGGCGGATCCCGTCCTCGTCCGGGAGCCTGTGGTCGAGCAGGATCGCCTGATAGGACCGGCCGGCGGCGCGCTCCATCGCCTCGGCCCCGCAGAACGCGACGTCGCAGGCGAGCCCGCGGCGCGAGATCTCCCGCGCGACAGCCCGCGCGAACATCTGCTCGTCATCGACCACCAGCGCGCGGAACCTGCCGCGGTCGCGTGTCATCGGGCGCCCCCCACGGCGGCGAGCGCCGCTTCCGCCGCCGTCCGCCCGCTCGCCACGGCCCCCTCGATGGTCGCGGGCAGGCCCGTGGCCGTCCAGTCGCCGGCGAGCCACAGGTTCGGGACGGGCGTGCGGCACGCCGGCCGCAACGCGTGCTGCCCCGGCCGGGCCGCGAACGTGGCCTCGCGGGCCTTGACGACGAGCGTCGAGACCGGCCCGGCCTCCAGCGCCTCGGGGAAGAAGCGGAAGACCTCCTCGCGGAAGATGGCCGCCACCTCCTCCGAGGGCGTGGCGGCGAGGTCCGTCGCGTGGCTCGCGACCGCCGACACGCGAGCGCCGCGGCCGTCCGCATGGTCGAAGAGCCAGTGGACGGGGCTGTCCAGCAGCGCCGCGAACGGCCAGGCCAGCCAGCGCCGGCGGAACCACATCTCGACGCCCACGATCGGCGAGGACGACAGCGAGGTCGCCGCCCTCCGTACGCCCTCCAGGACCGGGATCCCGTCGAGGGCCCCGGGCGCGTCCCAGGGCGGGACCGCGAGCACGAACACGTCCGCGGCGACCTCCTCGCCCTTCGCGGTCACGACGGCGCGGACCCGGCCGCCGGGACCGGTGACGACGCGGGCGGCCCGCGCCGCCGTCCGCACGTCCCCCCCCGCCGCCCGGACCGCGGCCACGGCCGGCTCGATCAGGACGTCGTGCAGGAGTCCCCTCGGCAGCACGGGCACGGCGTCCTCGCGCGCCGCGAAGAGGCCCTTGTCGATCACCGTGGCCAGCAGCAGGGCCGACGCGCCCTCGACCGGGGCGTTCAGCGTCGCCGAGACGAGCGGGCCCCAGAACCCCGCGATCGCCTGCGGACCCTGCCCGTTCCGGCGGAGCCACTCGGCCGCGGTCCGGCGGTCCAGGCCCGCCGGGTCAATGCGGACCGCGATCTTGGCCGCCACGGCCGCGCGCCCCAGGCCGAGCCGGTCGGCCGGGGGCAGGTGCGTCAGCCCGAACAGCCCCGGCAGCGCGTGCAGGGGCGAGGGGAGCCTGCCGACACGGTACGGGTGGAAGCGTCCCGGGCCCGAGACGAACGGCGTCGCACCGTCGACCGGGACGAGCCTGGCCGCGGTCCCGAGCCGCTCCGCATACGCGCGCGTCTGCCGGTAGCACCCGAGCATCAGGTGCTGCCCGAAGTCGATCGCCGACCTGCCTCCGGAGCCGGGAGCCAGGCGACGCACGCGACCGCCAGGCACCGTCCCCTTCTCGAGCACGGTGACGCGCACCCGCGCGTCGCAGAGCCGCACCGCGGCCGACAAGCCCGCGAGCCCCGCCCCGATCACGACGGCGGACGTCGCACACCGTGATTCAACCATCGCGGCCTCTCATGCCGCCCCCCCGCGCCAGGATGCCGGGTCGAGCCGGCGGCGCAACGCGATCCGGACGCGGGCCGCCGCCGGGAGCGACACCTTGCGGTCGAGGACCGGGAAGCCGTCCACCTCGATGCGGTCCAGCAGCGCGAGGTACGTCTCCCTCAGCGCCTCGGCGAAGAACAGCCGCCCGCGGGAGCGCGGGGGGAGGGCGCCGGCAGCCATCTCGTGGAAGGCCCGGGCGCGCCGCGCCTCGAACCGCAGGAGCCGCTGAAGGGCCGGTGTGTACCGCCGGCCGAGCACGTCCGACTCCGCGACGCCGAACGCCTCCATGTCCTCGGCGGGCAGGTAGACGCGGCCGCGGCCCGCGTCCTCGCCAACGTCACGGATCACGTTCGTCATCTGGACGCCGATCCCGGCCAGCTCCGCGTAGCGGAACGCCTCGGGCGACCGATCCCCGAGCACGGTCACGCACACGAGCCCGACCGACGAGGCGACCCGGTAGCAGTAGTCGTAGAGGTCCGCGAAGGTCGCGTACCGATCGCGGCGGAGGTCCGCCTCGACCCCGTCCAGGACCAGGTCGAGGTGCTCGCGCCGGATCCCGAAGCGCGCGGCGCCCCATGCCAGCGCCGCGACGACCGGGTGGACCGGCGCACCGCCATGGACCCGCGCGCCGCCGTGGATTGCCGCCACCCGCCCCCGCCATTCCTCGATCGCGACGCGGGCGGACGCAGCGTCCGGGGCCTCGTCCACCGCGTCATCGACCTCGCGACAGAACGCGTAGAACGCCGTCATCGCGTCGCGCTGATCGCGCGGAAGCAGCCGGAACGCGAGCGAGAACGTCGATCCGGACCGATCCAGCACCCGTCGGCAGTCGGCGAGAGCGGCCGTCACCCGCGCTTCCATCCGCCCTCCCGTCCGGCCCCCCTGAGCAACCCGACGACGATCGCGGCCAGGGCAGCCCGCGAGAGCGCCGGCCGCCGCAGCAGCACCGCGGGCCCGGTCGCCTCCACCAGGGCCAGGACGGCGCGCCCGCCCGCCCACACGGCGCCGAAGTACAGGCACCCCGGGTGCACGGCCGCGGTGCAGAGCGGCCTCCCCTCGTCGAACAGCGCCCGCGTGCGCTCCGTCTCGAGCCGGAGCAGTTCCCCGAACCGCGGGGGCGCCTCCCGGCCGAGGAGGTCCTCCGGCCGGATCCCGAACCGATCCAGGTCCTCGACCGGCAGGTAGAGCCGGCCGCGCGGCACGTCGACCGACAGGTCCTGCCAGAAGTTGGTGAGCTGGAGCGCGGTGCAGACCCGGTCGGACCAGCCGAGGAGGGGCTCGCGGGCGAGCCCCAGCACGTGCAGCACGAGCCGGCCGACGGGATTCGCGGAACGCCGGCAGTAGTCGAGGACCGAGGCGAAGGTCGCGTACCGCTGCTCGCGGCAGTCCTGGCGGAAGGCGTCGAGGAGGTCCAGGAACGGCCGCTCCGGCAGGCCGTGGCGCCGCCGGACCTCGTCGAGCGCGACGAAGACCGGGTGGTCCGCCTCGCCCCGGAAGCAGGCGCGGAGCCGGTCCTCCCACGCGTCCAGCAGCGGCTCCCGGACGCCGTCGAACTCCGGCTCGTCCGCGAAGTCGTCCGCGGTCCGCGCGAACGCATAGACCGCCGCGAGCGCCTCCCGCTGCGGCCGCGTCATCAGCCCGAAGACGACGGGGAAGTTCTCGTAGTGGCTGCGCGCCATTGCCTCGCAGTATCGGATGGCCGCATCCGGGGTCCACGGCGCGTGCCGCGACGGGAGCGACCCGGGCGCCCACGGCCCGAGCGAGGGGGTGCCCGGCGTGCGCCGTTCGGGACTTGTCGGCCGCGCCCTCATGACACGACCTCCGCGCCCGGCCCGGGCCGCTCGACGCGCACCTCGACGACGCCGGGCACCTGCCGCAGTTCGCATGCGAACGCCCCGGCGTCCGCGGCCCGGCACAGCACCTTGACGTGCGGCCCCGCGTCGATCGTGACGTACCCCTGGAGCCCGGCCGCCCTGAGCGCCCACACGCGATGCACCGCGTCCACGGTGACGCCGTTCCAGTAGAGGATGGGGGGGGCGGCCGAGAGCGCGACCGCGTGCATCGAGAAGCAGGAGGCCTCGACCACGCGGCCCAGCGCAGCCAGGTCGCGAGCGAGGATCGCCGAGCGGGCCTCGGCGAGGTGGGGGGCGTTGCGGGCGAGCCATGCGGGGTAGAAGGGCGAGGTCGCCCGGGTCCGCTCCATGCCCTCGGTCGATCCCACGTCCTTCCTCGCCCGCCCGTTGACGGCGACCACCAGCCCGAGGTCCCAGTGGTCGGGAGGCGCGACCTGGACCGGGACGCAGTCCGACCCGGTGGGCGCCGAGCCGGCGGGCAGCTCCACGAACCCGCCGATCAGGCTGCGCGGGGCGGACCCGGAGCCGGCGCGCGCCAGGGTCGCCAGCGACGCAAGCGGGAGGTCGAGCCCGGCGGCGCGCGTCGCGGCGAGCGCGAGGGCCGCGAACCCCGACGCCGACGACGCGAGCCCGGAGGCCGTGGGGAACGAGTTCGCGGTCTCGACGCGTGCGCGCGCGGTCCGGGCGTCGCCGGCGACCCCTGCGAGGGATCGGACGCGGTCCAGGAACCGCGACGTGCGGAGCCGCACGGTCTCCGGGGCAGGTGTCCCGTTCAGGACGACCTCGTCGGCCTGCAGCGCCGCGTCGAAGGTGACGCGGGTCTCGGTCGCCAGCGAGGACAGGGTCATGGACAGGCTCCCGGTCGCCGGGAGGTTGTTCGCGACGTCGCGCTTGCCCCAGTACTTCACCAGGGCGATGTTGGCCCGGGCGCGGGCGGCCGCGGCGTTCATTGCGGGACTCCCGCGTCGCCCTCGACGCCATTGACGACCCGCCCCGCGAAGCCCTCGGCGGCCCAGGCCCCGAGGATGGCCTGCTCCCCCCCCGGGCTCGCGACGGCGATCACGGATCCCCCGCCCCCGCCCCCGGTCAGCTTGGCGCCGAGCGCGCCGTGGTCCCGGGCGATGGCGATCATGCGGTCGATCTCCGCGCACGACAGCCCGAGGGCGTCGAGCGACGCCTGGCAACCGCTCATCGCGGCCCCGAGCGGTGCACGCTCGCCGGACGCCAGCGCGCGGAGCCCGTCGTCCAGGCTCCTCCCGATCGCGGCGAACAGCGCGTCCACCGCCGCCGGATCGCGCTCGCGCCGCGCACGGACCGCCGCCACGAGGACCGCGGTCGATCGGGCGACCCCCGTCTGCCCGACCACGAGCGGAGGCACGCGGCCCGCGACCCTCAGCAGCCCCGGCGCGAGCGGCCTCGCCGGGACCGGCAGCCGGTCATCGGCGGTCCACTCCGATCTGCGGAACAGGCACAGGCCGCCGTGGGTCGCGACCGCGTCGTCCAGCCCGGAGGGCCTGCCGTGGAACACGCACTCGGCCTGGTGGGCGGCCGCCCGCACCCCCTCGTCGTCGAGGCCGGCGTCCCTGCACCCGGAGAGGGCGCGCGCGGCCAGGACTGCGAGGGCGGCGGACGACCCCAGCCCGGCCGCGGCCGGGATCCGCGCGCGGGCGACCAGCCGGCATCCAGCCGAGCCCGGCACTGCCGCCGCGATCCGGCGCAGCGCCTCCCCCACGATCCCCGGGTCCGAGTCGCTCGCGGCGAGCCCCCAGTCGGACACCTCGACGGTGAGGCGCCGCGGCGCAGGCGTGACCGACTCCGCGACGAGGGCGCCGCCGATCCCCATGGCGAGCGCCGGGTGGCCATAGACCACCGAGTGCTCGCCGAAGAGGATCACCTTGCCGCTCGCGGAGATACGGTCCATCCAGGGGCTTCCCCGTGCGTTCGCAGGGGCCGGCGGGCGTGCCCGCCCGCGGCCGCGCCGGAGCCTCGCGTCAGCAGGTTCCATGCCATCGCCGGGAACGGCCGGCCGCCTCGCGGATCGCGCTCCTCCGTCCGGCCACGGGCCCCGAGGCGTGCGATCCCGCACACCCGACGAAGAGCCGGGAGCCGGGCGGGCACGGGCTCGGGCTCGGGTTCGGGTACGGGTTCGGGTACGCGTACGGGTACGGGTACGGGTACGGCTTGGCCGCGGAAGCACCCGACGACTACGGGCGGTCCGCTCCCGCCGCCCGGATCGCACATGATTCCGCCCCGGAGGTCCGAGATGCCCGGCCGCAGGCGGCTCGGGTGCTTCGACTTCGACGGCACGCTGATCGACGGTTTCCCGCCCGACCAGCCCTTCATCTGGAAGGTGCTCCACACGCACTTCGGGTGCCCGCGCGAGGCGCTCGACGAGATGCGGCATCGCTTCTTCGCGGGCGGCTGCACGTACGACGAGTGGCTCGCAGGGTCAGCGGGAATATCGATCGCCGGCTGCGCGGGCCTGCGCCGGATGGACGGCGTGGAGGAGGTCTTCGCCGCGCTCAAGGCGGACGGGTTCGCGGTGGCACTGCTGTCCGGGCCCGTGGACGTAGCGGCAGCTCTTCGGGACCTTCCGGATGATCGACAGCCCTGCTCCGTGACACGGTCAGGCAGTGGCGCGCTTGCGGGCAGGAACCGAGAACGTCTGGTCGAGCATCTCGCCGATCTCGGGCAGGAGTTCCGGGGGGGAGGAACGATACAACTGCAAGCAGAAGTTCTTGGCCTCATGCGCCTTGCCGGCGTCGAGCAGGTTGAACCAGACCAGATGAGCCTTGGTCAGGTAGTCGTGGTTCCCGGGAGAAGTCGCTTGGAACGCAGCGGCGAGGGCCGACTCCGCCAACTCCGCCTCGCCCAGGTACTCGAACAGGACTCCCGACAGGTACGCGCCGTGAGCGACTTCGCGCCTCCTGACGAGGGCGAGGTGCGCCTCCATCGCTTTGAGGAGGAAGTCGTGTTCGAGGTTCATCCCATGGCGGTCAAGGTCGGGCAGAAGGAAAAGGAGATCCAGTTGGAACACCAGGCTCTGGCAATCCCTGAGGAAGTCCACACCCCCGGTCAGGCGAACCTGAGCGACGCGGCTGGCCAGGTACTGAAGTGTGAGGATTCTCCACGACAGTTCAGCGGCTTGCGCCAGTCGTGCCTTGGCGGGACTCCTGCGAATCGGGAGCCGGTCAACGGGAGGAACTGCGCCTTCCTCGAAGAGCGAATCAAGGAAGCCCCCAAGAGCCGCGGCGACCTGAGCATCGGGCCGAAAACGGCCGGCGGCTTCCGCCATCGAGCCGAGCGCCGTGGCGGTTGTGCCCCGCTCCGAGGCGCGGAGCAGCTTGGCCACGAGGCCAGTCGCGCGGAGCAGTGTCTCCGCGGACCATTCCTGTCTCAACAGTGAACGGTACTCGTCAGCCAGCGCCTTGCTCGCTGTCAGTCTCAGTTCGGCCATGGCGCCACTCCTTCCCTTACTGCTGATGAGCACGACGCGCCTTCCGTCGCGAGATCTCGTTGGCTCGCATCAGCCTCGCCTTCCTCGCCCGAACGTCCCCGGAGGCCAGTTCCCGTGCCTCCCTACGAAGCCGAACCTCCTCACGATCCTTCTCCTCGTCAGACATGTCGTGATGAGGATCGTCCCCACCCAGGGTCGAACGCACGGCAACCTCAACGCCGCAACCCGATCGGGATGGTAGCAGGACCGGGCGCGGGGAGCAACGCGGCCGCGGCGCGCGGGATGGTCCTTGGGTCTGGCGAACGGCTGGCGGATAAGCCTTTCCTTCATGACCGGGAGCGACGCTGGGAGCGGCGACGGGTCCGGGTGCCGGCCACGTACCGGGAGACGTGGGGGATCAAGGCCACGGCGAAGAAGCTGGCCGTGTCCATCCATGTTCAGACGGGTGCTGCGGGGCCAGGACGCGCCGCGGACGGCGCCGCGGACGGCGCCGCGGACGGAGGCGGTGCGGCCGAGCAGGCGCGACGCGTACAAGTCGGTGATTCGGCGGCTGGTGGTGGACGACCACAAGACGGCGGCGGGGCAAATCGCGCCTGATCCCGGGGCCTTCCGTGTCCGTGTCCGTGTCCGTGTCCGTGTCCGACCCGGTGCCCCCGATCTTCGTGGAATCGTTGGCGTTTTTCCCTGTGACGCGGCATTGACCGGGGAAGGTCCACCCACCACTCCGCGTCGCCCTTGCACCAGTCCCGAGGCCGAGCTACCATCGTTCCGCTGGAGCGCGAGGGAGCCCGATGCGCTGGGTGGCATGGCAATCACTGACCGTCGCCACGGTGTTCTCGGTCGCCTGCGGGAGCGGGGGCGGGGGCGGGGGCGCGGGCGACACGACCACCGACGCGGCCGTCGTCGACATGGCTTGCGTCCCGTCCTGCGAGGGGCGGTGGTGCGGGCATGACGACGGCTGCGGGGGAACGTGCAAGACGTGTCCCGAGAATGCCGAGTGCGACGAGGCCAAGTGGAGTTGCGCGTGCCCTGGGCCCTGGTGCGGGGACACGTGCTGCCTGGATGGCCAGGCGTGCGGCGCGGGGGAAACGTGCGAGGGCTGCGGGAAACAGTGCTCGGGGAAGTGGTGCGGGGACGATGACGGGTGCGGGGGGCGGTGCAAGCGCTGTCCGACCAACGCCGCCTGCGATGAGGCCCAATGGGGCTGCACGTGCCCTGGCCCGTGGTGCGGTGACACCTGTTGCCTGGACGGCCAGTCGTGCGGGTCCGGTGACACGTGCGAGGGCTGCGCGCGGCAGTGCGCAGGCAAGGTGTGTGGCGACGACGGGTGCGGGAGCGTGTGCGGCACGTGCACGAACCCCTGCACGGGCGAACCGGACAACTCGGTCTGTGTGGACGGCCTGTGCACCACGCCGTGCTGCCCGGATTGCGCGGGCAAGGCGTGCGGAGCGGACAACGGGTGCGGCGTCGCCTGCGGGCCGGCGGACGGCATCGCCCCCTGCGACGACGGGAATCCGTGTACCGACGACGCCTGCGACGCCGTGATCGGATGCGTCACGTCGTCGCGGGATGACGGCGAGTGCGGCCCCGGCTCGTGCGACGGGACCACATGGACCCCGCCGCCGACCTGCCGGGCGGGGGTGTGCCAGCCGGGCACGCCGGAAGCGTGCACCAGCCCGAACGCCTGCAACGCGGCCGAGTGCAACGGACAGCTCGGGTGCGTCCTGCACCCGGTCGACGACGGCACCCGCTGCGGGGACGGTGCCTGCGAGGGCTCCAAGGCCTGGACGAAGCCGCGCACCTGCGAGTCCGGGACGTGCGGGCCCGCCGAACCGGCCCTGGCGTGCGACGACGGCGACCCGTGCACGAAGGACGGTTGCGACCCCAAGACCGGCTGCTCGCACACCCCCGAGAAGGACGGCAGCGAATGCGGCGCAGCGACGTGCACGGCCGGAGGCGGCTACGTCGCGCCGCGGCGCTGCAAGGCCGCGGTTTGTGGCCCCGCCCCGGAGGCGGTCTCGTGCGACGACGGTCTCGCCTGCACCGTCGACTCGTGCGACCCCCTGAAGGGCTGCTCGCACCTGGCGGTCGACGGCGACTGCGACGACGGGTTCGCTTGCACCACGGACGTCTGCGACCCGCTTGCCGGCTGCGTGAGCACGCCAGAGGACTCGGCCTGCACGGACTCGGACCCATGCACGGACGACGTCTGCAGCCCGTCCGACGGGTGCGTCCACCCCCTCAACGCGGCGCCGTGCGACGACGGCGATCCCTGCACCGTCGGCGATGCATGCTCGCAGGGGGCGTGCGCGCCCGGCCCCGCGCCGCCGGACCAGTGGCAGATCTCTACGACACCCATGGTGCGCGGCCATGGGCTTGCCGACGGTGGCCTGGCCTTCTACGGCAACGGCTCGCACCTGAGGCTCGGGCCCGACGGCGCCGTTGTCGCCGGGTGGACCGGCGGCCCCGCCGCGACCACGGCGTTCCTGACGCTCTCGAGCGGCACGACCGTGATTGCCACGATGGAGATGGCGGCGGCCAAAATGCAACTGCGCGCCTTCAACGGGTCGGGCGTGGGCCTCTGGACGCAGGAGTACACAGCGGCGAACCCGGGTCCGTTCGCCTACCTATCGGTAAACGTGATGGCCGAGGGCCCTCAAGGCGACATCTTCGCGGGGGGGTTCAACCGGGATGGTGGCGAGAACGGCAACTACCGGTGGCGGGCCGCCCGCCTGACCGCGGCCGGGGGGGACGTCTGGATGCACCTGTATCCCCTCCCGGCCACAGGACACGTGACGGGGCTGGCACCGCAGCCCGACGGGGGCGTGCTCGTCTCCGGCACCCTCTTCTTCCAGAACGGCCAGCACGCCGTGGTCCGCTACGACGCGGTCGGAGGCGTGGTTTCCACGCGGTCGGACCTGCCCAGCTCGCCGTTCGGCATGATAGCGGCCGAAGGCGGTGGGGCGTGGGTCGCGCTGCATACCGGGATCCTGCAGCGCCTGCGGGCGGACGGGACGACCGCCCACCAGGCCAGCCTCGGCCAGTGGATCTCCTCGGCCAGCGTCCCGATGGCCAGGACTCCGGGCGGCGGGGTCGGCGTGTTCCTGGCCACGGGCCCCTCCGGAGCCGTGAAGACCGACATCGTCCTGCTCCGCTTCGACGCTGCCGCGAACCTGCTCGGTTCGACCAGGCTCGACCCGGGCGAGCACGACAGCCCGCTCGCGGCCTCCACCGGTGCCGCCGGGCGCCTCCTCGCCGGCATCCGGACCGGGAAGGCGTGCTGGGACCCCCCATGCGACCCGGTGTTCCAGTCGATCGTCGGGCTCCGGATCGGGGCCTGGGGCGTGTTGGGGTGCGAGGCCGACGGTGTGTGCGCGGGCCTCGCGCCGGCCGACTGCGACGACCACGACCCCTGCACGCGGGACGGCTGCGACCCGATCACCGGGTGCACGCACGATGCGTGGCCCGGCGGCACACCGTGCGGCGACGGATTCGTCTGCAACTCGGGGACGTGCCAGTAGCGCCCC
>VGRB01000047.1 GCA_016875475.1 Deltaproteobacteria bacterium | reverse complement strand
GGGGTACGCCGCGTCCGCAGTGGAACCGGAACCGGAGCCCGCGACCGAGCCCGCGGCCGCGGCCGTACCCGCGTCCACGCCCGACCCGGAGCCGGCGCCGATCGTCCTCGGCGAGCCGCCGCCGACTCCCCCCGCCGGTCCGCCGGCCCGGCCGGCCCGGCCCGCGGCAGCGACCTCCCCGGGCCCGCAGCCGCCCGCGCCTCGCGCGGCGAACGCCTGGCCGGTCCCCGGGAAGCCGCCAGGCACGGCCGATGCGACCCGCGGCACGGTCGAGCCGCCCGCGTCCACCCGGCCTTCCGCCGAGCCGCCCGCGTCTACCCGGCCTTCCGCCGAGCCGCCCGCGTCCACCCGGCCTTCAGCTGAGCCGCCCGCGTCCACCCGGCCTTCCGTAGAGCGCGTGCCGCCCCCGGTGCCGGCGGTGATCTCGCCCCAGCCGCCCGCGCCTGCCGCGGTGACGGCTCTCCGCCGCTCGGCCCCGACCGCGACCCGCCGCGTGGCCGTGTCGAGGCCGGCCATCCAGGTCCAGGCGTCGGTGCCCAGGCGCCGGGCACCGGGCCGCAAGCCCTGGTGGAAGCAGGCCGGCTTCTTCGCGCTCGCGTTCGCCGCGGGCGCGATCGTGCTGGCCGCGATCACAATCGCGCCGCTCTCGGGCGGGCCGGACGAGCCCCCCCCGGCCCCGGCGGCACGGACCGCCTCGTCCCCGCCGCCCCGGCCCCCCCCGCCGCCCGCGGGGCCGGTCGCCCTGGCCGTGGTCCGGCTGCACGCGTCGCCCGGGAACGCGCGGGTCGTGCTGCTGCGATCCGGCGACGAGACCGACCTCGGGACGTCGCCCACCGAGATCATCGTGCGGGACGGCGAGGAGGTCCGCATCAGGGTCACGGCGGAGGGGTTCCAGGAGCGGGTCCTCGCGCTCAACTACCCGGACGCGGTCGCCGCGGCGCGGCTCGACGTGAATCTCGCGGAGCGGTAGCCGCCGATGCCCACCCGCCATGCCCTGCGCCCCACCACGCTGATCCTCGCCGTCGCCGCGGCGCTCCCCGCGGCTTCGGCGCTCCCGGCGTTCGCGGATCCGGTCGCGTGGAAGCCGTTCGCGCCTGGGATCGAACGCGCCTCGATCGAATCGCCGGGGGAGACCGCGGCGCCGTTCCGGCTGGCAGCGTTCCGCATCGATCTCGCGCGGTTCGAGCCGCGGGCCGTGCTGGCGAAGGACCACGGCGGACCGATCGCGACGGCCGAGGCGCTCGCCGACGCGACCGGCGCGACGCTGGTCGTCAACGGCCCGTTCTTCGACGAGCGCGACGTCCCCCTCGGCCTGCTCGTGTCCTCGGGCCGCCGGCTCCGGCCGCTTCGCAAGGCGGACTGGGGCGTGCTCTACGTGGCGGGGGGCCGCGCCGCACTGCTGCACACGACCGAGTGGAAGGCCGCGCCCCCGGAGCGCGTCACGTTCGCGATCCAGGTCGGGCCGCGCACGGTCGTCCGGGGCCGGGTGCAGCGGCTGAAGCCTCAGGTCGCCCGGCGTGCTGCCGTCTGCGTCCCACCGGGCGGGACGTCGCTCGTCGTCGCTGCGACCGACCTGGGCGTCGCCGAATCGAACGACCTCGCGCGGCTGATGGCGGCGCCGGCGGCCGAGGGCGGCCTCGGCTGCGCGGACGCGCTGATGATGGACGGCGGTCCCTCCGCGCAGTTGTCGGCGCGGGCCGGGAGCACGCGCGTCGAGGTGCACGGCGGCCGCGGCGTGCCGGCGGCGATCGGGTTCTTCGAGAGGCGGTAGGGGCGACGCGAGGCCGCCGGCCGAGGGGTACGGCGGGCCGGCGCTACGGCTCGACCCGCGAGAACTCGTCGAGCAGCCAGGCCCCGCACACGATGCCCTTGCGGAAGTGCTCGATACGGAAGTTCTCGTTCGGCGAGTGGATGTTGTCGCCGGGCAGGCCGTAGCCCACCATGATCGACGGCGCCTTCAGCGCCTCCAGGAACGTCGCGGTGATCGGGATCGACGCGCCCTCGCGCACCAGGGTCGGCCGCCTGCCGAACGCGGACTCGAACGCGCGCTGGCCCGCCGCCATGAACGGGCTGGACGTGGGCACCATGACCGGCGTGGCCGCGTGCAGGAACTTCACCTCGGCGGTCACGCCGGGCGGGCAGATGCGCGCGACGTGCGCCTTGAACGCCTCGAAGACCTTCTTCCCGTCCTGGTTGGCGACCAGCCGGGTGCTGACCTTGAACCCGCCCTCGGACGCGATGACGGTCTTGGACCCCTCGCCGGAGAAGCCGCCCCACACGCCATGGACGTCGAACGACGGCCGGGCCCAGTTCCGCTCGGTCGGTGTGTAGCCCTCCTCGCCCCAGGTCGCGGGCACGCCGAGGTCCGCGCAGATCCGCTCCTCGGTCGGCGCGACGGTCGCGAACTCGGCGCGCTCGGCGTCGGTCAGCGGGACCACGTCGTCGTAGAACCCCGGCACGGTCACGCGGCCGTGCTCGTCCTGGAGCGCCGCGATGATCTTGGCCAGTGCGTTCAAGGGGTTCTGGACGATCCCGCCATAGACGCCGGAGTGCAGGTCGCGCGACGGCCCCTTGACCTTCACCTCCATGTAGCACATGCCGCGCAGCGCGTAGACGACCGTCGGGTGCTCCGGCGAGTGCCACGCCGTGTCCGACACCGCGACCGCGTCGCACGCCAGCAGCTCGCGGTTCTTGCGGACGAACTCGTGCGTGCCGCCCGCGCCGCCCTCCTCCTCGCCCTCGATGAACACCTTCACGTTCAGCGGGAGCGCCCCGTTCGCCTCCAGCCACGCCTCCAGCGCGGCGACGTGCGTCATGACCTGCGCCTTGTCGTCGGACGTGCCGCGGCCGTACATCACGCCGTCCCTGACCGTGGGCTCGAACGGCGGCGTGGTCCACTTGTCGGTCGGGTCCTCCGGCTGCACGTCGTAGTGGCCATAGACCATGACCGTCGGCTTGCCGGGCGCGTGCAGCCAGTCGGCATAGACGGCCGGATGGCCGCCCGTCTCCATCAGCCGCACGTTCTCGAGCCCGGCGCGCGTCAGCCGGTCGACGAACCACTGCCCGCACCGGCGGACCTCGCCGGCCCGCGCCGGGTCGGCGGACACGCTCTGGATGCGAAGCACCTCGTACAGTTCCTCGAGGTAGCGGTCCTGGTTCTTCGCGATGACGTCGAGCACCTTCTGCATGGGGTCCTCCTCCAACGATTCCGGGAAGGCTGCAACGCAGGCGAGAACGTATCCCGCGGGGCGCGACCCGTCAACCGACAGCGGGCTTCCGCCATGCCGCTGCGACCCAGGCGTTGTCGCGCAGCTCGCGGACCGGCTCGAGCCCGAGCGATCGGAGCGCCGCCTCGACGGACTCGGCCCGGGCGTGGATGATGCCCGACGCGACCAGCTCGCCGCCGGGGGCGATCGCGGCCGCGAGCGCCGGCGCCATCTCCACGATCGTCTCGGCCAGGATGTTCGCGAGCACGAGGTGGAACCGCCCGAGCGCGGGCCCGACCGGATCCTCCGACGCGGAGAAGCGGTCCGCGACGCCGTTCACGACCGCGTTGTTCAGCGCCTCGACGACCGCGTCCGGGTCCACGTCGACCCCGACCGCCTCGGCCGCGCCCAGGAGCAGCGCCGCGATCGACAGCACGCCGCTGCCGGTGCCCACGTCGAGCACGCGCGTCCGCTCGCCCTCCGGTCGTCGCGAGAGCGATTCCTCCAGCAGCTCGAGGCACCCGGCCGTGGTGAAGTGGGTCCCGGTGCCGAACGCCATGCCGGGGTCGATCCGGAGGAGCACCCGGTCGGCCGAGTCGCCGGCCGGCCCCTCCCAGGACGGGCAGACCAGGAACGACCGCCCCACCGGCGTCGGTTTCCACTGGCTCCGCCACATCGCGTTCCAGTCCTCCTCGACCACCCGGGCCGACACGACGCGGGACGCCGCCGCGCCCGGGCACCACTCGTCGATGCCGCGCAGGAACGCCGTCAGGCCCTCCGCGGCCTCCGCGACGTCGTTCGACGGGTCGAGCCAGCACCGGACCAGGACCTCGCCCTGCGGCCCGGCGATCTCGTCCCCGGACCAGTCGTGCGGGTCGCCCGACACCACCGGCCCGCCGTCCCCCAGCTCGCCGATGCCCGGCCAGTCCTCCTGTACGCCGATCGCGTCGCGCCCCGACATCCACCCGATCACCGCCTCGCGCGCCGCGACCGGGACGGTCGCCCTCACCTCGATCCACGTCTTCGGGGGCCGCTCGCTGCCGGACATCCTCACCTCCGGCGCATCGTGGAGCGACCGTGGACACGAGTCAAGCGCGAATGCGGGATCGACCAAGGCCATCGCGTCTTGAACCGTTCGGGATCCGGGGGCCCGGGACCGGACCGCCTCCGCCCTCTTCCGTGATCGACCGCCTGCCGGGAATCCGGCCGTCAACGTCGCGACGTCGTCGCGCGCTCCAGGTCGGCCTCGGCGTCGCGCCAGCCCGGGAAGCGCCGCTCGTCGGCACGGAACGCCGCCGTGTGGACGTGGCGGCGGTCGCCATTGAACACGGCGCCGTGCTTCCGGTGCAGCAGCTCGTGGTACATGACGTAGTCCACCGCGCGCTTCGGGACCTCGGGATCGTCGAGGACCACCGAGATCGTCACCGAGTCGGACGCCGGGCGGTACGTCCCGAGCCGCGCCGTGCCGGGGACGCGGGTCCACCCCAGGCGCGGCCGGTCCATCTGCCCCCCGAACATCGCCGCGTTGACGCGATCGAAGCTCGCGGCCAGGTCGTGCGCCCGGCCCGCGGCCGGGTCCGGCGCGGGGTCGAGCGCCGCGACCACCCGGCAGAACGGGGCGGACTCGGCGTATCGGCGCACCAGGCCGTTCCGCTGCGCCGTGCGCCGGGAGCACGCCATCCCGACCAGCGCCTCCCATACCTCGTCGCCGGCGTCCACGAACCCCTCGCTGACCCGGAGCGGCCTGCGCGGCGCCCACCGCCAGAGCGAGCCGATGTTCAGGAGGTGGACCTCGACGGCCCCCAGCGGGACGGCCGCGCGGGCGGCGGCCGACCGCGCCCGGCGCAACGCGGCAACGTGCCTCGCGAGCCCGTCGCGATCGAGGAAGCGGAGCCACGCGTGGAGGCGCCGCGCGGCCGGGGGGAGCGCAGCCGGACCCGCCCCGGCCGCCGCGCACCCCTTCTCGATCTCCGCGACGAGCGAGGCGAATCGGCCCGCCAGATCGCGGAATTCCCCGGTCCCGGGATCCAGCCGGTCGAGGTCCCTCCACATCCGCGCCGCCAGCCCCGCCTCCGTGCGCGCCACGCCCGCGAGCCTGACCCGCACCGCCGCACCCCCCCCGGCCGCGCCCGGCGCGGGGAGCCGGTCGAGGTCGATGGCGGCGAGCGCCATGTAGGCCGCGCGCGACGGGCCGGGGAGGTCGGCGGCCCGTACGCCGAGGCGGTCGCACTCCCGCTCGACCACGTCGAGCAGGCGGCGCACTTCTGACCGGAACCGGGGCGCGGACGCCGGCTCGATCCCGGCGCGCAGGCGATCCCGGACGAGGTTGTAGGAGCGGACGAGGTTCCTGACGGAGACGCGGGCCATGGCGGGGTCCTCCGGTCGGCATGCCCGACGGCCACGGGATGCTACCCCACCGGAGCGATGCCTGTCACGGTCGCCTGCCGTGCGAATCCGTGGGAACTACGTGCTCGACGCGGACGCGCCGCCGGCGGACGCGGGGGGCAGCACGCCCCTCTCGCGGAACCAGGTCACCGTGTCGCGGATCGTCTCCTCGAGCGGCCGGGCGGAGTAGCCCAGCTCCTCCGCCGCCTTGGCGTGGCTCACGTCCCTGTTGCCCTTGAGCGCGTGGAGCGACTCGCGGGTGTACAGCGGGAAGCCGCCCGTCATCCGGCACCATCCCTCGACGAACGGCGCGCCGATGGCCGCGAGCCACAGCGGCGACACGAACCTCGGCGCGGGCGTCCCGGTCACGTCCGCCACGACCTTGGCCAGCCCGGCCACGGTCCGGAAGCGGCCGGACAGGAGGTAGTTCTGGCCCGGGCGGCCCTTCTGCTCGGCCGCGAGCGCCCCGGCGACCACGTCGCGCACGTCCACCCAGTCGAAGCCGCCCTCGACGAGGCCGGGGAACCGCCCGCGGGCGAGCGCGCAGATCACCGCGCCCATGCGCGACGGCTTGTAGTCGTGCGGCCCGATCACGGCCGTCGGGTTCACGATGACGGCGGACAGGCCGCGCTCGACCGCGGACAGCACCGCCCGCTGCCCGGCGGCCTTGGACCGGTCGTAGGCGGGCGCGCGGCCGGGCACGAAGTCGCGGCACTCGTCGAGCGTCGCGTCCTGCGGCGCCTGCTCGTACGCGTGGATCGAGCTGAAGTGCACGAGCCGCTTCACCCCGCACTTCAGGCAGGCCTCCACGACGTTCCGCGGCCCGTCCACGTTCGTGCGGTGGACCTTCCCGCCCTGGTCCCCGATGATCGAGATCAACGCGGCGAGGTGGAACACCGTGTCCGCGCCCTCGAATGCCCGGACGAGCGACTCCGGGTCCAGCACGTCCGCGCGAACCACCTCCACGTCGAGCCCGTCGATCGCCCGCGTGTCCGTCCGGATCACCGCGCGCACCTCCCGCCCGCGCGCGAGCAGGGAGCGGATCAGGTTCCCACCAACGTGTCCCGAAGAGCCGGTAACAACGGTCATCTCAACCCCACCGTTCGATTCCCGTCCAAGAGCCGCGCCGGGGACGCCGCGGGACCCGCCGCGCCGGAACGGCGCGCTCACGAGCGGGGACTGTATCACTTACCGAACCACGAACCGCACCCTCCCCACGAGCTGCCCTCCGTCGGCCTCGAGATCCGCGCGCCACTCCCCGGGCCCCGGCGACGACTGCCACGACCACGTCCGGAAGCCCGCGGCGCGGCCGCCCACGACCTCGCCCGGGACGCCGCGGCCGACAGGCTCGCCGTCGCGCGACCACTCGAACGTGACCGCCTGGTGCCACCGGGCCGGGGCCGCGACCGCGAAGTGGGCATAGACCCGCTGCGTCGAAGCGTCGAAGGCGTCCGCCGCGCCCCGGACCTCGCGCGCCTCGATCCCGGTCCCGGCGGTCGCGGACAGGCACACGATCGGCACGGGCGGCAGCAGCGGCGCGGCGAGCGTCGCGGCGCCGGTCCCGGCGGCGACGGCGGCGAGCGCCCCCGCGATCCGCAGGGCGGACCGGCGGCGATGGCGCGGCAGGAGCGCGGCGGCGGCGATCCCCGACGCGAGCGCCGCGGACGCCGCGATGTACGCGCGGAGCGGCCATCCCGGCACGAGCGTGCCCGCGGGCACGAGCGCGGCGAACAGCACGACCGACGTCCAGACCGTCCTGACCGGGGGCCGCTCCAGCACGAGCGCTCGGTACGGGTACTCGAAGCACGAGAACAGGGCCATGGCCGCGAGCGCGCAGGGGAACGCGACGTTCGCGGAGGGCCACGTGGCCGACCCGAACCAGACCGGGATGAGCCAGAACAGGACGTTCTGGTGGAGCGCGACCACGACGCTGCCGCCCGCCGCGTGCGCGAGCCGCCGCAGCCGTCCCGCCGGGGCCGCCGGGTCCCGGCCGCGATCGATCAGGCGGGCGAGGCCGATCCACAGGGTCCACGCGACCACCACGAGCCCGACCGCCACGGGCGCGTAGCTCGCGCCGCGCCGGACCACGACCAGCGTCAGCACCCCGAGCACGAGCGACACCCAGGGGCCGAAGCGGCGGTTCAGCGTGTCGTAGGTCCAGGGCACGGCGGTCCTCGCGGGCAGCCTCGTCGATAGCATCGCAGCCGGGCGGCTCGTTTGACAACCCCGCAAGGATCCCGAACGATCGGCCCGCCATGTGGGCGCGCATCCAGAGGATCCTCCCGTGGGCCGGAACCGCCGCGCTGCTCGGCTGGCTGGTCTCGACGACCGATCTCGCCGCGGTGGGGGCCGCCTTCCGGGCGGCGGACCTCGCGCTGTTCGCGCCCGCGGTCGTCGCGCTCGTGCTGCTCGCGTGGGCGGTCGATTCGCTCACGGCGCGCGAGGTCCTGGCCCGATCCGGCGTCGCGGTCCCGCGGTGGGACTACCTGCGGATGCGCGGGGCGAGCGCGCTCGCGAACGTGGTCTCGTACCCGCTCGCGCTCGGGGCGATGGCGGGTCTGGTGTCGCGGTACGCGAGGCGGCCTTTCCTGCGCACCGGGAGCCCGTTCGCCTACCTCGCGGCGGTGGACCTCGCGGTGCTCTCGGCGTCCGTGCTCGTCGCGACCGCCGCGGGGGCGTCGCCGTTCGACGCGGGCCCGGCCGCCCTCCTGGCCGCGGCCGCGGGAGCGGGGCTCGCCGCGGGACCGCTCCTGCTCGTCCTGGCCCGAGTGGACCTGCCCGCCCGCCTTCCCGGCAGGGTCCACGCGGCGGACCTGCTGGAGGCGTTCCGCGGCCACGGCCTCCCCGGGTTCGCGCTCGACTGCCTGACCCGGGCCGCGTACGCGGCGGTCAACGTGTGCGAGGCGTGGATCTTCCTGCGGATCTGGGGCTTCGACGTGCCGGTCGCCTCGATCCTGGTCTTCGAGCCGATGCTGACGTTCGTGAGCGTGCTGCCGGTGTCGGTCGCGGGGCTCGGGTCGGTGCAGATCGCGATGCGCGCGCAAAACGTCCCGCTCGCGCCCGCCGGGATCGACCCGGTCGCCGCGGTGGACGCGTACTCGACGGCCGTGATCGCGGGGCCGCTCGCGGTGTCGATCGCGATCGGCGTCGCCTGCCTGCCCTACGCCTCGCGGCTGGCTGCAGCCGGGGCGCGCCGGGCGGGAGGAGGAGCGGGGGCGTGAGGAGGCGACCTTCCAGGCTCACGGGCGTCCCGACACTCTGCACCGGACCGTCGCGGGCTCACCGTCCCGTCCGGCCGCGACAGCGCACCAGCCGTGGTTGAAGCTGCCGCAATCGAATTCCCGCCACGTGCCGAAAAGGCAGACGCCCGCGACCACGCCGGAGCACCTGACCTCACCGTCGCGGCATTCGTCCCCGATCGGCCCGCAGTGAGCACCGCCCTCTTCGATGCACGACAGGCCCAGCCACCCACAGTCGAGGGAAGACCCCCAGCAGTCTACCAGGATCGACCCGGAGCAAGCCGGCTTGGAGCACTGACCTCCGGCGATCGCGCACCGGGGTCCCGGCCACGCGCTCGAGACACAGATCAACCCCGTGGTGGAGCAGTCGGCCTCCGCGGATATCCCGTCGATGCAGGCGTGGATCACACTTCCCGAGCACCACGACTCCTCCGGGCCGCCGCAGGGGGCGAGCCCGCAACCAGCCCCCTTCGTCCCGACGACGCACACCTCGGGCGCGGAGCACTCGTGGGTCGCCCCGAGGTGGAGCCCGTTCGCCGCTCGGAAGCACTTGGAGACCTTGCCCGAGCCGTCGCAGGTCGCGGCTGTGGAATCGCACGACTCGACGCCGTGGAAGCCGTTGCACTCATCATACGACTCGCAGTCGGCCGAAAGGGCGCAGGCCCCCTTCACCGCCGTCGGATCCCTGGGAACGTTCTGAAGCAGTTCCTGAACCTCCTCGAGGCCCGCTCCGTAGCAGGCACTCCACCTGGACAGGACGGGCGAGATCCCTTCCAGTGTGGGAATCCCGCCATCGGTCCCCGTACAGCCCGCGGAGACAAGCCCCAGCAGGAGGGCACTCCCGGACCAAATGGCCCCCCACCTCACCTGCCTCCTCCATGCCCACCGGCGTGCTTCCACTGTTCGAGGAGGAGGGCTTCTCTCCGCTTCTTCAGCTCCCACTCCAGGTCGTCCTTGCGTTCTGGCCGGATCGTCTCCACCGTGTCCACCCGGAAGGGAATCTCGACGGTGGCGCCGGTCGTGTCCATCCAGGTCAGTTCGAGAGCCCCCGCGATGCCAAACACCTGCTCCGCGACGTTGAGCCGGTAGGCCACTGACCGCACCGGGTCTTCCTCGCCGTGGACGTGGATGGACATCTCCGACGGATACGGCAGAGACACAGTTGCCTCCACCACACGCGCGCCTACGCACAACTCGATCTGCGCCGCCTCCTGCGGCAAGGGCTCGATCTCCTTCACGACCGCGACCGGAGGGACTAGGCCCCCCACCTGTCCCTCGACCCCGCCCAAGTGCGTGTCCGCGGAGTCGAACGAGCACGAGAAACGCGCGCCACCCGAGTACTTCAGAACCCATGCCCGCACCTTGAGCGTGACACCGCCGAGGGAGAACTCGGATCTCAGGGTCGCGGACCATGTCCCGCCGTAAGTCTCCAGGTCCGAAGGCGTCACCTTGAGCATGCCGGCGCGGAAGGCCCCGGGCCACGGCTCGAACGGAGCCACGTACATCGCGTAAGCCAACTCGAACAGCTCCGGATCGCTCAGACTCACGGACTGGTCGCAGGTGAGGAGCTTCACGTTCTTGCTCTTCTGGCTGTGAACACAGGAGAGAATCCGCGGTCTGAGCGAACCCTTGGGCCACGGCCATTCTCCGCCGCCCATGACGACCGACGCCGTTCCGGCCAGCGCGATCCTGCCTGGGCATACCCGGCAATCGTCAAGAACGATCCCGACACCACCAGCGGTTGCCTGAGCCGCCGCGCTCGCCAGGAGCCCGTTCAGTGCGTCCTCCATTCCCGTCCGCAGAATAGCCCACGCCTCTCGGCGCACTCCGCTGCCCGGAGCCCCCCCCAATCTAAGCTTCACCTTGTGTCCCCAGAACAACTCGACCTCGACCAAGCCGTCTCCGGGCGGATCCGGGTCAAGATCATCGAGACGGATTCGCCCCCCCTCAACCAAGGGAACGAAGCGCTTCGTGTCCTTCACCAGCCCCGCCACCTCGACGGCGACCTCGATCTGGCCATTCGAACACACGCAGGTCGCCGTGAACAAGGACGCCCCGGTCGCGGCGTCGATCAGTACCTGCAGGAAGTCGCCCCGGACCGCGACCAGCCAGTCCTCGTTCTGGAGGATCCAGCAGTCGAGCGACACTCCGGTCGGGGAGGCACCAGCGTAGTCGACCCCCAGGCTGACCGATCCCCCATGGCTGAACAGCCCGCCACTGGACACGCCGACAGCTCCGCTTTGGACTTGCAGTAGTGTCAGGGGGGGGTTGCCCGGCGCGCTGTCCAGCCCAATCGGCTGACCGTGAAGCGCACCCACCGCGACCCGACCGACCTCGAGGACGACCTGATCCAGAAGGAGGCGCTCCGTCTGGTTCAACGCGGTCGCCGGCACCTCGGATTCCTGGAGCATCCACACTGGCGCGGCTTCGCCCGAAACATCGGGAGGAACTGCGATTCTCGCGCGCACGTAATCCAGACCGGACGGTCCCGTTCGACCCAACGGAGGGTTGATCTCCTCGGCTTCCACCTGAACGGTCCGAGAGTAGAGGCAGAGCAGCGATCCAATCGCTGCCTGGCCGACGGGTCCGTGGCGGCGGCCAAACACCTCGACGACGAACTGCACGAAAACCCTGAGACTCGTCGATGACTCAGGCGCCAGGAGCGGCGGGCTGACGAAGTGCACGTAGCGTGGAACGACCGAGCCAGGGAAGGGCATGGACTTCGGGATGCCGGGTGCCGCGAGCAACTGTGCTTTCAGTACATCGTTGACGAGTCGCAGTGAAAGCGTCTTCTGAAGCTGGTATGGCACGCATGCGTCCCCCCCGGCGGTCAGGGCCGTGGCGAGCTTTCCGACGGCAGAGCTTTCCGCTTCCTCCACAAGGCTCTCGAGGTCGAAGCCCTCCGGTGCCCCTCCACCAGTGGCCGAACTGCCGATACCCTGTGAGGCAGGGGTGACCAGATCGAGCGAATCGAGGGCCGGCAGCGCCTGTTGCCCGCCCGCTGCGCCGACTACTGACGACACGACGATGCCTCGCTCGACGAATTCCTTTCCGAGCGTGGGCCACTTCGCGCTCGCCTCCTCGAACTGCCGCATCAGACTGGGATTGCCCGTCACGACCTCGGGACGGGCCCGAAGGTTCGGCAGAAACGCCTCCTCGAGGGCGCGGTAGAGTTGCGGGTAGACCTCCTCGAGTTGCTCGTACTCCTCCCATGCCGCCGGATTCCCGAAGTAGAACGCCGGAGCCACGGCTCCCTCCGAGAAGAGACCCGCACGGAACGCCCCCGCGTCAACCGTTGAACACGGCCGTACCGCGGAAACAGACGAGTGAATCGTCCTGCGTCACGATCATCTTGTACCTGAGATAGCGCTGGAGCCGGACGCTTGCGTCCACATCGAGACCCGCCGACAGGAAGACCTGCCCCGCGTACTCGTCCTCAGGCCCCGGCTGCTCAGTCATCGTGATGATCGGCGTCCAGATGCCGTCGAGCGTGGCCGCTGCCTCGAATTGGAAGGTGATCATGCCCGCAACCCTCGGAAGCTGATACTGGAACACGCCCGTCCTCATGCCCTGGACGTCCGCCCACTGCGACTCGGGCTGGAGGACCGTGACGGGGAAACTCGCGGACGCCTTGCGCACCCGCACCACCTGCCAGTCGATCACCCATTCCTTCCACATGTCCGTCTCTCCTCCTCTCCCTACGAAGTCCTCGCAACCTTGTAGGTCGCCTGGTACGTCACCGTAGCAGCCGCTCCATCGCACGAGAAACCGCACCGCACGAATCTCATCAGGGGATACTCCCCCGAGGGGTGGGTCGCCAGTTGGATTGTCTGGTCAACCGCCTCCCCGGCCGCCGTGCCCGTCCAGGTCTTCACCTCCATCCAGGGTCCGGCCCCCTCGTTCGAGGTCTCGATGAACAGCGCCGCGCCCTCCGTCAGGTAGAACACCTGCATCCTGACCAGGATCGAGGTCACGTCCGCCATGTCCAGGTAGTCCTTCGGATCCTGGACGATCTCGCCTCCGCCCGAACCTACGCTCAGGGTGACCAGGTCCTGGAATCGACAAAAGTCGCTCATCGACCTTCCTCCATCATACTGGCTCCAGGATCACGACAATCCGGAAACAGGCGGTCCAGGTGCCGGAGCCACCGTCGCCGGCGTGCTCCACCAGCGCCCACCTGAGGTACCCCGAGACCCGCTGGCCGGACGTGCCGGAGGGGTTTCGGTCGAGATACACCGTGTATGTGCCCGGCCCGGTCCAGGAAGTCCCGGTTCCGACGGGTGACCAGACGCCGTCCTCGCGCGCGCTCGTCTCCAGGCGCAGCGTGACATGGTTCGGTGGCGCGTTTGCCGCGGTCAGTTCCTTGATCTCCACCTGTACGACCACCCGGCGGGCGTCGCCGACCCACAGGAACTGCCTCCTGTGCGGCAGGAACGTAACTGCGGTCGCCTGCCCCTGCCCGACCAGGGTCACCCAGCCCCAGACGAACGGCGTGCCCGTCGTCTTCTCCTCCCGGCCCACGTCGCGGATCGGGCCGACATCTCTCTTCTGCCATACCATGCCCCCAGAACGCTCGTCAACGACATCTGTCAACCGTGAACGACCCTCGTCTGAAGACGAGGGCTTCGGGGTTGCGACTGAAGTCGCTTGTTCCGGCTGAAGCCGGCTGACAGGGACCCGCTGAAGCGGGCTTAAGTCGAAGGGGCGCTCCCCGGTGGGGGCCCCTCCCCTTCGATGCGGAAGGTGCCGTCGTGCTCGTGGGACTGACCTTCGATGTACGCCTTGATCACCTCGTCGGTCACGTTCCCACTACTGCAGCAGAAGTACCCTCGCGCCCACAGATGCCGGCCCCAGAACGCCTTCTGCAAATGCACGAACTCCGCCAGCAATACGTGCGACGACTTCCCCTTCAGCCGCTGGACCAGCCGGCTGATCGTCACCTGCGGCGGGATCGACACCATCAGGTGCACGTGGTCCTTCGACACGTGCCCCCGGATGATCTCGACCTCCTCGCGTCGGCACACCTCGCGGAGGACATCACGCACGCGGTTCGCGACCTCGCCGACCATCACCGGCTTTCGGTACTTCGTTGTCCACACGAGGTGCAGGTGGATCTCGAACACCGAGTGCGCACCGTGGCGGTAGTCCACGTCCTCCATGACGCGAGGCTACCACGAGGAATGCTAAAGCTGTCGCCTAGAGGCGAGGGCTTCAACCCTCCCAGGGGAGGACAGTGATGGCCCGCCATTCCCCCCGCGTCGAGATCTATCGCCCACGAAGCCGGCGCGCCGACCGCAGGGCCGGACGGGAAGGGGCCGGGCCCATGGTAGGATGCGGTCCCGGGACGCCCGAGGTCGGGCTCACCATGGGGACCGCAGCATGAAGCAGCGCCGCGAGCGCCGCATCAAGGACCACGCGGACCGCGGGACGAGGGAGCAGGCGGAGCGCGGGCCGACGAAGGACCACGGCGGGCGCGGGTCGGGGGGGACCGGAGGCCCCGTCGCGGCGTTCCGGCTCGTCGTCGAGTACGACGGCACCCGCTTCCGGGGCTGGCAGAAGCAGGGCGAGGTCCAGAAGGCGCGGACCGTGGTCGGCGAGCTTTCGCGCGCGATCGCCGAGTCCGGCTTCCGGGTCGAGACGCTGATGGGGTCGGGCCGCACCGACACCGGGGTCCACGCGCTCGGCCAGGTCGCGCACGTCCACCTGAGGCCGCCGGGGCCCGCGTCCCCGGACGATCTGCGGAAGGCGCTGGACAAGCGGCTGCCCCCCGACGTCGCGAGGGGGTCGCTCAAGGGCTGCGCGCCGTCGTTCCACGCGCGGCACGACGCCCTGGACCGCACCTACCTGTACCAGCTCTCGCGCCGGCCGACCGCCATCGGGCACGCCTTCGCGTGGCACGTGGACCGGCCGATCGACCTCGCCCGGCTGACCGCGGCGTGGCGCGCGTTCGAGGGGTTCCACGACGTGTCCGCCTTCGCGCTGATCGAGCCGGGCGCGAACCCGCAATGCGAGATGGGGCGATGCGAGGCGGCCGAGGCCGGGGCGCTCGTGCTGCTCCGCGTGACCGCGAGCCACTTCAACCGGCGGCAGGTGCGGCGCATGGTCGGCGCGGCGGTCCGCTGCGGGACCGGGCTCGACGACCCGGCGCGGGTGCTGCGGGACCTCCGGAATCCCACGGACCAGGCCGCGCTGTACTGGGGCACGCAGGCCGCGCCGCCGCACGGGCTGTTCCTGGAGCGGGTGCGCTATCCCGGCGACCCCGCGCTCCCTGCAATCGCGCCGGTGCTGCGGCTGTAGCGCGGGCCCCGGCCCCCCCCGCGCCCGTCCGTTCGACGCGGGCGGGCCGCGGGCGGCACGAACGCCCGCGGCCCGAGGGCGCGGGGGGGGCCGCCCTGGCCCGCCGGCGCGCCATGGCAGCCCCGGGCCAGGGCAGCCCCCACCCTACAGCCTGACACCCAGCGCGCGAAGCTCCCGTTCGGCCGCCTCGCGCCAGCCGCGGTTCGCGGCGGGGCTCGCGGGGCTCGGGTGCGGCACGCAGCCGATGCGGACCTCGAGGCCGTCCAGCGCGATGCGGGCGCGGTCGGCCGCGAACCGGCCCACCCCGACCACGAGGTGCGGCCGGAGGACCTCGACGGTCCGGCGCAATGCGCGGTCGCACGCGGCGCACAGCGGCGCGCGCTCGGACGCCGGGAGCTGATCGGGCGTGCGGTTGCGGCCGCTCTCCTCCAGGAAGGACAGGGGACACCAGTTCGCCACGAAGAAGCGGCGGAAGAACGCCTCGGGCGTGCCGAACGCGTCGCGCGCCCAGCCCCACAGCCGCGCGCCGCTGACCTCCTCGCGGGCGCACGCGAGGCCGGCGACCGGACGCTTCGGATGCTCGCGCCCGGGCCGGCCGACCTCCGCCGCGATCCCCATCCACCGGACCGCGGACACCGCGCCGAACGGGATCCCGGTCTGGGCCATGCCCCACGGCCCGGGGTTCATGCCGACCAGCACGACCTCCTTCGGGGTGGCCGCGAACCGGCGGACGTAGTCGTCCCACGCAGGCCGCGCATAGACGAGCGGGTCGTAGACGTGCGTCACCGGCGGTCCGAACGACAGCCGCGACAGATCGGAGACGAGGTCATCCGTGATGGCAAGGAGCTCCGGGGTCATTCAGGCATCTCCGAGCAGCGCCCGATCGGCCGCGGCCCACCGGCGCATCGCGGCCGGGTCGGGCGAGGCGGGGTACGTCGCGTACAGGGCGATCGCCGCGGCCATCCGCGCGCCCGCCGCCGCGACCCGGGCCACGAGGTCGGGCCGCCGCGTGGCCGCGCGCACCGCGCCGAGGGCGTCCGCGAGCGACGGGATCGGCGGCCGCTGCTCCATCCCCTGGCGGGCCGCGTGCTCCCCCATGAGCCCGCACGCGACGAGCGCGTCCGAGTCGTCCCCGGACAGCCCCTGGGACATGCGCCGGAACGCGGCGTACGCCGCGAGCATGCCCCCGTGCGTCCGCTGGAACGGCGACGCGTACCGCCACAGCACGTCGATCGCGCCCGGGTCATGCGCGCCGGCGACCGCGCCGGCGAGCGTACGCGCGGCGAGCATGGCCATGCCGACCCCGCTCCCGTGCGCCGACAGCACCTGGCAGGCCGCGTCGCCGATCAGGGCCACCCCGGGCGCGACCGGGCTCGCGTACGGGCGGCGCAGCGGGATCGTCCCCGCGCCGCCGGAAACGCCACGGCCGATCCAGGGGTTCTCCGACTTCACCTCGCGCAGGAGCCCGGGACCGGTGCCGTTGCGGCCGTCCGCGACCACGCCCGCGAGCACGCCCACGTGGCGGAGATCCGGGTCGGTCTCGACGAGGATCGTCGAATACCCCCCCCGCATCCCGAACCACCCGAACGCCTCGCCGGCCTTCATTCCGTGCCGGGCCAGGAACGCCGCGGCGGCGTCTTGGTCCGCAACCTCGCACGTCTCCTGGGCCGCCGTGCACCGGCTGCCGGGGGGGAGCCGCGGAGCTGCGTCCGCAAGGGCCGGAACGAGCCCCCGCACCGCGCCCTCGATCCCGCCCGCGTCGACGAACAGCCGCGCGCGGAGCGTGAGCGTCCGGGCCCGGCCGCCCTCCCCCGCGCGGACCGCCAGGGCGACCGGCCGGCCGGCCCCGTCGAGACGCGCCTCGTGAACGCGCGCCGGGGCCAGCACGCGCGCCCCCGCCGCGACCGCGTCGTCGCGGAGCCGGCCCTGGAGCCCGGGCATCCGGACGTGCAGGTACGGGGCGGGCTCGACCCGGGTCCGCGCGCCCGTCCGCGACAGGAACACGAACGAGCGCCTCTCGCAGGCCTCCGGCGCCCGCGGCTCGTCCACGCCGGCCGCGCCGAACATCCACGCGGGCACCGCGTTCGTCCACGAGGCGCCGGCCCGGTCGAGCGGCGCCGCGTCGACCAGCAGCACGTCGAGGCCGGCGCGTGCGAGGGCGCGGGCCGCGGCGGACCCGGCGATCCCGGCGCCGACGACGGCGACGTCGCAGTCCACGTTCAACCTACTTCACGAGCCCGGAGATCGTCTTGAACTCCGGGGACCCGGCCTGCCCGAGGAGGTCGAACAGGACCGCCTCGGTGCTGGTCAGGATCGCGCCGGAGCGCTCCATCAGCCTGAGCCCGGCGTCGAGGTTCGCGGGCGTGCGCGACAGCACCGCGTCCGCGGCCACGTGGACCGCCCTGCCCCGCTCGGCGAGGTCGCGCGCGGTCTGGAACACGCAGACGTGGGCCTCGATCCCCGCGACCACCCACTGGTCCCGCCCGGTGGCGTCGAGCGCGGCCATCACGTCGCCGGCGCCGCAGCACGAGAACGAGGTCTTCGGCAGCACCGGCGCGGTCCCGGGCAGCGCCACCCGCAGGTCCGCGAGCGTCGGGCCGAGGCCCTTCGGGTACTGCTCGGTCACCACGATCGGCAGGCCGAGCACCTTGGCGCCCTCGACGAGCACGCGCACGTTGCGCACCATCGCGGCGAGCGCGTCCTGCGGCATGACCGCGGCGAGCCGCTCCTGGACGTCCACGACGAGCAGCGCGGCGCGGGAACGTTCGAGTCTGACGGCGGGCATGGTGCATCCTCCGCGAAGCAACGACGGCCGATCGTACACCAGTGCCCGCCCCCCCGCGCGGCCTCGGGCGGCGGGGGGCGCATCCGCGAAGGATATCGGACCGTCTTCACGGTCTTCTCCGCAGCGAAATGACAGATGGGGGGTCCGCAGGCCCCCATGCGGCCCTCCGACAGGTGCGAAAAAAAAGATCCGCCCCGGTTTCCCTGGGGATCCGCAGTGACGACGCGGGGCGACCTGTCATTTCGCTGTCTCCGGGGTCGCGAGACACGCGACGGGGAGTGATGGTAGGATCGCGGCCGGGTTTCCGCCGGAGGTCCCGCATGGACGACCCAGTCCTGCTGTCGCGCATCCAGTTCGCGATCACGGTCGGGTTCCACTTCCTGTTCCCGCCGATCTCGATCGGGCTCGCGTGGCTGCTGGTCTTCATCGAGCACCGCGCGTGGCGCACCGGCGATCCCGTCTGGGAGCGGATGGGGCGCTTCTACGGGAAGCTGTTCGGCCTGACCTTCGCGATCGGCGTGGCGACCGGCATCGTGATGGAGTTCCAGTTCGGGTCGAACTGGGCGGCCTACTCGCGATACGTCGGCGACGTGTTCGGGTCCATGCTGGCCGCCGAGGGCATGTTCGCCTTCTTCCTGGAGTCGGGCTTCCTCGGGCTCTACCTGCTCGGCCGAAACCGCCTGCCGCGCGGGCTGCACTGGTTCTCGATCCTGATGGTCGCGACGGGCGCCACGATCTCGGCCTTCTGGATCCTGGTCGCGAACTCGTGGCAGCAGACCCCGGCGGGGCACGTGATCGTGAACGGCCGCGCCGAGCTGGCCAGCTTCTTCGACGCCGTGTTCAACCCGTCCACGCTGCCCCGCTTCAACCACACGATGGCCGCCGCGCTGGTCGCCGGGTCGTTCTTCATGGGGGGGGTCGCCGCGTTCATGCTGATCCGCGGGAAGGCGACCGACGTGGCCCGCCGGGCGCTCGTCGTCGCACTCGCCGTGGGCGCGATCTCGTCCGTCCTCGCGGCGTTCCCGACCGGCCACGAGCACGCGCAGCAGGTCGCGCGCACGCAGCCCGAGAAGTTCGCGGCCATCGAGGGCCTGTACGAGACCGAGAAGGGCGCGCCCCTGGTGTTCTTCGCGCTCCAGAAGGCTGACCCCCCCCGGCTGGAGGCGGCCATCCGGATCCCGAAGGTCCTGAGCTGGCTCGCGTTCGGCGACCCGGACGCGGAGATCCACGGGATCGACAAGTTCAGGCACGAGGACCTGCCGCCGCTCTGGCTGCCGTTCGTGTCGTTCCACAACATGGTCCTGCTGGGCCTCCTCTTCCAGGGCGTCGCGTTCCTCGGCCTGCTCCTGCACTGGCGCGGGAAGCTCCACACGTCGCGGCGCTTCTGGTGGCTCATGCTGGCGACGAGCCCGCTGCCCCTGGTCGCGATCCAGTTCGGGTGGGTCGCCGCCGAGGTGGGCCGCCAGCCGTGGGTCGTCTACCGCCTGCTGCGCACGTCCGACGCGGTGTCCGCGACCGTGACCGCAGGCGAGGTCTGGACGTCGATGATCGCGTTCGGGCTCGTCTACCTGGTGCTGCTGGCCATCTACCTCGGCGTCATCTGGCACAAGGCGAGCAAGGGGCCCGACGACCTGCCCGCCGGCAAGGCGGACGTGGCCGGCCCCGCCGCCGCGGAGGTGCGCTGATGGACTTGAACGTCACGTGGTTCCTGCTGTTCGGGGTGCTGATCGCGGTCTATGCCATGCTGGACGGGTTCGACCTCGGCGCGGGCGTCATCTCGCTCCTGTCGCGCCGCGAGGACCACCGCAAGACATGCGCGAACGCGATCGCGCCGGTGTGGGACGGCAACGAGGTCTGGCTGATCACGGCCGGGGCCTCGCTGTTCGCGGCCTTCCCGCCGGTCTACGCGACCGTGTTCTCGGGGTTCTACCTCGCCTTCCTGCTGCTGCTGCTCGCGCTGATCGTGCGCGCCGTGTCCATCGAGTACCGCAACGTCGTGGACTCGCCGCGCTGGCGCCGCGCGTGGGACTGGGGCTTCGGCATCGGCAGCCTGCTCCCGTCGATCCTGTTCGGCGTCGCGGTCGGCAACGTGATGCGCGGCCTCCCGATCGACGCGGCCGGCGACTTCCGCGGCACGTTCCTCGGCCTGCTGAATCCCTACTCCGTGCTCTTCGGACTCCTGAGCCTCGCGATGTTCGTGCTGCACGGCGCGATCTGGCTCGCGATGAAGACGGACGGCGACCTCGCCGCCCGCGCCGCCGCGTTCGCGCGCCTGGCGTGGGTCGCATGGATCGTCCTGTGGCTCGGCGCCACCGCGGCGACGGCGTTCGCGGCCCCCGACCTGTTCGCCGCGGGCACCGGGCGCGTCGCGTCGTGGGCGGCCGCGGCCGTACTGGTCGCGGCGCTCGCGCTCGTGCGCGTCTTCATCGCGTCCGGGGCCTGGGGACGTGCGTTCGCGGCGTCGTCGGCCGCGATCGCCGCCGCGGTCGGGCTCGTCGGCGCGGCCCTGTTCCCGCGCCTCCCC
>VGRB01000046.1 GCA_016875475.1 Deltaproteobacteria bacterium | reverse complement strand
AAAACACGTAGGTGTAGGCGTCCGCGATCATCATGTTCGTGGCGCGCGCGTACTCGGTCGCCTGCCCGTCCGTGAACTGCTCGCCCTTGCCGTCCCCCCCGCCCTTCATCCGGAACGTCGGGTGCCAGCAGAACCACGGCATCTCCTCGAACGGCGGCAGGTTCGGCAGGCTCGCCCAGCGGCCCGCGCGCGCCTTGAAGTCCTCGTAGTCCTTCTTCAATTCAGCGAGCTTGTCGGGCCTGTAGCCCTCCATGTCCGTCTCGCCGTGCTCGCACGCCATCAGCGGGAACGCCTCGCTTTCGGCCGGGAGCTTCCCCTGCTCCCAGTGCCAGATCCCGTTCAGGCGCGGCACGGTCTTCAGGTACTCGGGGTCGTCCTTGTAGCCCCATGTGTAGACGAAGTTCGCGCCCGCCTCGGCCGCGAGGTGGGTCGAGAGCACCCCGTCGTTCGTCCTGCCGATCCACAGGCCGGTTTCGGGGTCCTTCCGGCACCCGTTCGCGCCGGTGACGCCGTCCCACGCCCCGTCGTACGACGGGTGGAACCCGATGCCGAAGAAACGGGTCCGCTTGCCCGTCGCCGGGTCCGGCGCGGTCACGAACACGAGGTCGTCCACGACCTTCGTCGCCTCGGCGGTCCAGTACGTCGGGCCGGGCGCGGGTGCGTCGTCCGTCTCTGCCGCGGCGTCGGTCGCCGGGTCGGCGCCGAGGAGGTCGTCCAGGACCTCGCAGTTCGGGCAGTTCGGGCACGTGCAGTCGCCCGACGTGTCGTCGCAGGCGGTCGTGAGCAGGGCCGTCACCAGGGTCGCGACCAGGGGATGCGTCCTCATCGTGGGATCTCCAACGTGCTGCGGATCTTACCGGTGCGGAGGCAGGCGGTCACGGGCGGAGACGGTTCCCCTTCCCGTCGAGCCGCCGGCCCCGTGATCCCCGAAAAAATGGTTTGACACGCCTCCGGGGCGCTTGCTACACACTTCACCGAGGTCCGAAGACCGCCGGGCGAGGATGCTCGACAGGACGCCGTTCAGCAGGGAAGCGAAGCTCGTCTACGCCGAGGCGCTGGACATCGCGCGCGAGGGGCGGAAGCCGTTCGATTCCGCGCACCTCGTCCTCGCGATCTTCACGGTCCGGTGCGAGGCCCACTCCATCCTGATCGAGAAGCGGCTCACGCTCGACGCCGTCCTGGACGTGCTCGCGGGCATCGCGCCCGAGGCCGCCGAGACGGTCGGGCTGGTCTACTCCACGGCCGAGCAGGTCGCGGCGAACGTGGGATCGCCGCAGATCACGTCGGTCCACCTGCTGATGGCGATATCGAGGCTGCCCTCCACGCGCGCGGCCCGGGTGCTCGAGCGGGCCGGGCTGCCCATGTACGCGCTCCGCACCCAGGCGATGGCGCACCTGACGGACCCGCGGATGCGTCGCGCCGCGATCGAGCGCATGGGCGGAAACGGTCACGCGGTCCCCCCGGCGCCCCTCGGGGTCCCGGTCCCGGTGCCGGTGGCCGTGCCGCGCCCGTCCCCGGAGCCGAGGCCGTCCGTCGAGCAGCGCCCGGCCCTCGCGCCGGTCCGCCCGCCCGCCCCCGCGCCCGCACCGGCTGCGCCCGCACCCGTCGCGCCCGCGCCCGCGCCGCGCGGCACGGCCGCACCGATGCCCTGGGACGAGTCCGCGCCGATCCGCTTCGACACGCTCGACGACGAGGCGGGCGACGAGTCGCCGGCCGACGAGGACGGGGGGACGGAGACCCCGGGCGAGCCGCGCCGCCCGGCGCTCGACGTCGTGCGCGATCGCGGCGCGTGGGCCCTGGACCCGGAGCGCTTCCCGACCCTGGTCGCCCTCGGCCAGAACCTGAACGTGAAGGCGGAGCGCGGCGACGTGGACCCGCTCGTCGGACGCGAGGACGCGCTCGACCGCGTCGTGGACATCCTGTGCAAGCGCCGGTCCAACAACCCGCTGCTGCTCGGCGACCCGGGCGTGGGCAAGACGGCGCTGGTCGAGGGACTCGCGAGGCTGATCGTGGAGCGCGGCGAGGACCTGCCCGGCCTCGAGGGCAAGGTCATCGTGTCGGTGTCGGTCGCGGACCTGCTCGCGGGGACCGCGATGCGGGGGGCGTTCGCGGCGCGGCTGAAGGCGCTCAAGGACGAGGTGCTCGCCGCGGACCGCCGCGTGATCCTGTTCATCGACGAGATCCACACCCTGATCGGCGCCGGCGTCGGCGACGGCGGCATGGACGCGGCGAACGACCTCAAGGGCGCGCTCGCGCGCGGCGAGTTCCCGTGCATCGGCGCGACGACCTTCGGCGAGTACAAGGTCCACATCGTGCCGGACGACGCGCTCAGGCGCCGGTTCGACCTCGTCTACCTTCGCGAGCCGACGCTGCCGGAGGCCGAGCGGATCCTGGAGGGCGTGGCCCCGCGCTACGCCTCGCACCACCGGGTCGAGTTCTCGCAGGAGGCGTTCCGCACCGCGGTGCGCCTGACCGACCGGCTGGTCCCGGACCGGAGCCTGCCCGCCAAGGCGATCGAGGTGCTCGACCGCGCCGGCGCGCGGGTCAGGCGCCAGGGGCGCACGGAGGTCGGCCGCGAGGACGTGGTCAACGCGCTCGCGGCGATGGTCGACCTGCCGCGCGAGTTCCTGGCGGTGACGCCGGCCGAGCGCTTCCGCGGCAAGGAGGCCGCGCTCCGCGACCGCGTGCGGGGCCACGACGCCGCGTGCTCGTCGCTGATGCGGACGCTCGCGCAGAACTGGGCGCGCTTCGGGTCGCGCCGTCCGCTCGGGTCGTTCGTGTTCGCGGGCCCGGCAGGGGTGGGGAAGCGGACCGCGGCGGTCGCGCTGGCGGACCTGCTGTTCGGCTCGCCGCAGGCCCTGCTCGAGGTCGACCTCGCGGACTACTCCGAGGGGCACTCGCTGTCGCACCTCGTCGGGTCGCCCCCCGGGTACGTCGGGCACGAGGAGGGCGGGCTGCTCGCGGACACGCTCGTCCGGCGCCCGTTCCTGCTGGTCCTGTGGCACCACGCGGACCAGGCCCACCCGTCGGTCCAGAGCCTCGTGACGCAGGTCCTGACCGAGGGCACGGCCACGGACCGGCGCGGGCGCAGGATGGACTTCCGCAACACGGTGCACGTGCTGACCGTCGCGGAGGAGGGCGCGGGCACGGCGTCGCGGCCGGTGGGGTTCGGCCCGGCCCACGCGGAGGCCGCGACACGGCCCGCCGCGGAGCCGGACCCCGCGCGCCTGCGGAAGGTACTGCCCGCGGACGTCCTGAACGCGGTGGACCAGGTGCTCGCGTTCGGGCCGCTCGACGGCGCGGCGCTCGCGGGCGTGGCCGCGCGCATCCTGAAGTCCGCGGCCGACTCGTTCGCGGAGGAACACGGGGTCCGGCTCGAGGTCGACGGCGCGGTCGCGGATGCGCTCGCGCGGCACGCGGCGCGCCGCGGCGGCGGTCCGTCCCTGGTCGACTCGACGGTGGCGGAGCGCGTGCTCCGGCCGGCCGGGGACCTGGTCTATGCGTCGGCCGATCCGCCCGCCGCGGTGCGGGTCGCGGTCGCGGGCGAGGGGCCCGACGGGCCGCGGATCGCGGTCGGGGACCCGGGTGGTCGGCAGGGAGGGCCGACGACTTGGGAATGAACCGGAACACTGGCGCGTGGACTGTTGACGGTCCTTCCCGGGGCGGATAGAGTACGCCGGGATGGCGGTCCGGCCCGGTCGCCGGGCGGCGTCGCGGACGCTCGTAACTAGCGGTGAGGCAACATGGATCCGAACACCAAGATGCCCAGGGACGTGCACGAGCTTCTGCTCTCCGCGGACGAGGAGGAGGGCAAGGCCCGGGACGACGATCAGGTCGAGGACGCCCGGCAGCCTCGCGGCCCGTTCTTCACCACGCCGGTCATCGTGACCTGCGTGGTCGCCGCCCTCACCGCGATCGGGCTGATCATCATCTACTCGAGCCCGATCCTGTCCGAGCAGTTCTCGGCCATGCTGTCGGGCGAACTGGGCAAGTACAAGGAGCAGCTCCGGAAGGTCCGCGAGGACAAGATCCGGGACATCGAGAACCTGACGAGCAACAAGTACGGCAGCCTCGCGCTGTTCTACTCGCCGCGGGATTCGAAGGTGACCATCTCCGAGTCGAAGTACAAGCTGGACTGCGCAAAGACGGCGGACGAGGACGCGCAGCTCGCGTGCCTGCGCGACCGCATCGACTACGCCCAGGCGCCGGAGAGGCGCGAGATCGACAACCCGTCGCTGCACCTCGACCGCGCCAAGAAGGAGGTCGTCGAGCAGATCCCGCTGAACGACATCCCGATCCAGGAGGCGTCCGAGGACCGGAAGCAGATCTTCCGGTACGAGTACACGATCAAGATCGACGCGGACGGCTACTACCCCCGCACGTTCTTCATCACTGGCGACAAGGAGCGGCCGCAGGTCAGGGACGTCGAGCTGCTCTTCTGGGAGCAGAAGGGCCCCGGCGTGTTCATGGCCGACTTCCGCGGCGCGGACCTGATGCCGAAGCCCGAGACCGCGAAGGAGAACTACAAGAAGGCGCGCTTCGACATGGCCTGCATCGACAAGGAGGTCGACGCGAAGCGCAAGGCCGGCAAGAACATCTCCGAGGACACGGTCCAGGGCCTGTACCTCGAGCTGATCAACCGCCACGGCTTCAAGACCTTCGACGAGTGGAGCCGGATCGAGAGCGCGCTGCGCGCGGATGCGGCGTTCGCGACTCAGCTCGAGAAGGAGATCAACGCCCACCAGGCCACTTGCCGCTGACGTTGCTCGCGCTAGCCGCGCCTGGGGGCGAAGAACGAGGGACCGAAGGCCTCGGGCAGCAGGTCGGCCAGCGAACGCTCCTTGACCACGCCGCCTTCGCCGACCAGCACGACCTGCATCGACGCGCCGAACTCGGACAGCGCCTGCCGGCAGAAGCCGCAGGGCGGCACGGGGTCGGCTGCCGTCCCCACGATCAGGACGGCGACGATGGCCTTCTCGCCGGCGGCCACCGCGGCGGAGATGGCGCCGCGCTCGGCGCACGTGGACACCGGGTAGGAGGCGTTCTCGACGTTGCACCCGCCGAACACGGCGCCGGATCCGCCGAGCACCGCCGCGCCGACACGGAAGCCCGAGTAGGGGGCGTATGCGTTCGCCTGGGCCGCCCGGGCCGCGTCGAGCATCCGCTGGAAGGTCGCTTCGTCCATTCCCCCTCCTACAACGCCGCGATCACGTCCTCGAACACGGCGGCCAGCGACCGGCTCACCGCGGCGCCGACCTGCTTGACCTCGTCGTGGGACAGGAGCCCGCCCGACAGGCCCGCGGCCATGTTCGTGATGCAGGACACGGCGCCGACCCGCATCCCGGCGTGCCGGCCGACGATCACCTCGGGGACGGTGGACATCCCGACGGCGTCGGCGCCCCAGATGCGGAAGGCGCGGATCTCGGCCGGCGTCTCGTACGACGGGCCGGACAGCGCGAGGTAGACGCCCTCCCGCATGCGGATCCCGTTGCGCGCCGCGGCCGCGTGGAACAGGCCGCGGACGCCGGCGTCGTAGGGCTCGGTCATGTCGGGGAAGCGCGGCCCGAGGCCCTCCGCGTTCGGCCCCCGCAGCGGGTTCGAGCCCATGAAGTTGATGTGGTCGCGGATGACCATCAGGTCGCCGGGGACGTAGTCCGGGTTGGCGGCGCCGGCCGCGTTCGACAGCAGCAGGTCGCGCACGCCGCACGCGGCCAGGGTGCGGACGGCCGCCGTGACGACCGGCATCTCGTGGCCCTCGTACCCGTGCACCCGGCCCGCGAGCACCGCGACACGCCGCCCCCGGATCGTGCCCAGGACGAGCTGCCCGCTGTGGCCCGCGACGCCCGGGCTCGGCAGGCCGGCGTCGCCGTAAGGGATGCGCTCCGCGGACTCCACGTGGTCCTCGAAGCCGGACAGTCCCGACCCGAGCACGACCGCCACGTCGGGCACCCAGCCGAGGCGCTCGAACACCGGCACGAGCTTCCGCCCCGCCTCGACCACCGGCGCCAGCAGGCCTTCCCCGCGGAGGCGCTCCGACTCGATGCCGGCCGCGTGCGGCACGCACCCGTTCACCGCCGCCTCGAACCGCTCCCGCACGCCCGGCCCCGCACTGCCCATTCGCATCCTCCGTGTGCCGGCAAGCCCGCGGCCGTCCCGCCGCGAGCGCCCGCAAGACGGCGTGATTGTATCCTGTTTCCGGAAGCGCTTGAAAGTCGATGGGAACCGCACCAAGATCGGGCCGGGCCGAGACGAGGTGACCCCGTGCGAACCCTGACGTTCCTGGCGGCGACGGCGATGCTGCTCGCGTGCTCGAAGCAGGAGCCTGCCGCGCCTGCGCCCATGAAGAAGGTCGAGGCGGCCGCGACAGGCCTCCCGGCGGCGGCCCCGCCTCGGGCCGCGCCCGCCGCGGCGGCGCCAGGGTCCGCGGGCCAGGCGAACCCGCACGCCGGCATGGCCGTGGGCGGGGGGGGGATGGCGAACCCGCACGCGGGCGTGGGCGCGGGCATGGCGGGCGGCCGGCCGCCGTCCGTGCCGGACGACGCGGTGCACGGCGGGATGGGCGGCATGGGCGGCGGGATGCCGTCGATGCCCGGGCACGCGATGGTGCGCGGCCCGGTCGAGTCCGACGGCGCCGAGGTCCCGCTCCGGAAGCAGGGGCTCGGCAGCGCGGAGGAGCTGGGCCGCGCGCTCGCGCGGATCCCGGACGAGGCCGACCGGAAGGCGTTCGAGGACGGGTTCCGGGCGACCTTCAGCACGGACAAGTCGAAGCGCGACATCGGCCGCGCCAAGGCCGCGATCGAGCCGCTCGTCGCGAAGCACCCGGGCCTCGCCGAGGGGTATCGCGCGCTCGCGTACGTCGCGCTCTCCGACCGGTTCGACATGGCCGCGGCCGAGGGCCTCTACCTGAAGGCGGTCGAGGTCCGGCCGGACTACGGCGAGGCGCACTACGCCCTCGCCTCGCTCTACGCCGCGACCGACCGCGCCAAGGGCGCGGAGCACCTGAAGAAGGCGCTCGATCTGAAGGTCCCGGACGACCAGGGGCTCAAGGGCGTGTACGGGCTCTGATGCCCCCATGCAGGCGCCTCCCATGCCCGGCATCGACGTGGTCCTGTCCCGGCTCGCCGACCTGGCCGCACAGGGCCGCGCCGACGAGGCGGTAGCGACCTTCGACCTCCTGGCCCCCGCGGGCGCCGAGGCCGTGGCGGCGCTGGCGGACGGGGCGAAGCTCGGCCCCCTGGTCGCGTCCGTGGCCAGGAGATCGGCCGCCCACCCGGCCCTGGCCGCGAGCCGGGCCGTGGTCGTGCGCGACGCGGTCGCGACGGACCTCCTCGCGGAGCGCACGATCCGGCGTGTCCGGGCCGCGCTCGATGGCGCGTCCTGCCGCCACCTGTTCCTGAAGGGCGCGTGCTTCCGCGAGACCCTCTATGCGCTTCCATGGATGCGGTCCATGGTCGACGTGGACGTGCTGGTCCATCCCGGCGACGGCCTCCGCGGGTTCCTGGCGCTGCGGGCGGCGGGGTTCGCGCCCGCGCCGGTCGAGCGCCGGGAGCCGGTGACGGACCTGCTCTTCCGGCAGGTGGTCTTCCGGCCGCCCGACCGAGGCCCCGCCCTGGAGGCCCACCTGGACCTCTACGACGACCGTGCAGGCTGGCGGATCGACCCGGACGGCCTGTTCGCGCGCGCCGCGACCACGCCATCGGGCCTCCCGACGCTCTCGTGGGAGGACCACGTCCTCCACGCCTCCGTCCACCTGGCGAGGCTCGCCTTCCGGCAGCCGCTCCGCCACGTGCTCGACGTCCATCGTGTCTTCGCGACCCGGCCGCCGGACGGCCGGGCGCTCGCGGCAAGGGCGCGGGAGTGGGGGTGCTCGCGCGCGCTCGGCCTGACGCTCGAGGCGGCCCGATTCGCGTTCGGGACCGAGGTGGACCCGGTCCTCCTGCGCGAGACGGCGGCGCGCGGGCCGGGGGGGGCAGCGGTGCGGGCGCTCGTCGAGCCCGGGAGGACCGACCCGAGCGCGGTCCGATCTCGCCGGGCCGCGCGTTTCGCCGCCACGCTCCTGCTGATGGACCGGGCCGCGTCGCGGACCGCCTTCCTGGCCGACAAGGCGTGCACATGGACGCTCGACGCGGCGGCGCGCGCCGTCCTGGAGGCCCTGCCATGCCACTGACGGACGTCGCCCTGGTGGCGCTGTGGTGCATCGGGCCTCCGCTGGTGCTGATGGCGTTCGTGTGCACCCGCCAGCCGTGCCGCGGGGAGGCCGTCAAGCTCGTGTCCGTGGCCTTCCTGGCCGGGGTGGTGGGCGCGGCGCTCGCGTTCTTCGCGTTCGAGGCGCTCGCCCGGGTCGCGATCTACCGCCCGTTCATGGATGGCCAGCTCGCGGGCAGCCGGGCCATGACCCTGTTCCTGCTGGTCGTGGTCGGGCCGGTCGAGGAGGTGGTCAAGCTGGCGGCGTTCACCGTGGCGTTCCGCGGCCGCCGCGCGCCCTCCGCGCCGCGCGCGGCGATCATGCTCATGACCGCGACCTCGCTCGGGTTCGCCGCGGCCGAGAACTGGTACGCGATGTACGTCACCGGACCGGACGCCGGGCGTGCGGCGATCATCCCCTTCGTGCACATGCTGTTCTCGTCGTTCGTAGGCTGGGGGCTCGCCCGGTCCGCGTCGACGCGTGGAGGTCGCGGCGCGGTCTACCTCGGCCTGCTGCTCGCCAGCGCATACCACGGCCTGTACGACGTCCTCGAGTTCCGCGGCGGCTGGTGGCACTTCGCCACGCTGCCGCTGGTCGTGCTGCTCTGGTTCTTCCTGACGCGGAACCTGCGCGGCGGTGAGAGGGTGCTGCCGGACGAGGCGGCCGGACTCGGGCGCGATACCCGAATCAGAAGATCGTGAACATCGGGTTGCGCTTCGCGACCTTCTCCAGCTTGTCCTTCAGGCCCTTGTACGTGTCGATCTGGTCCGCGAGCTGCTTGATCGCGCTCAGGCGGCCGCGCACGCGCTTCTGGATCGCGTCCTTGTACTTGCCGGACTTGGTGCGCGCGATCGGCCCGATGTCGAACTGCACGAGGGACGAGGCCGGCGCCCAGAAGCCGCGCTGCTCGCCGAGCGGGGCGACCGCGAACTCCTGGCCGTTCGCACCGTCGCGCGGGGCGTCGGTGTCGGCGCGAACCCAACTGAACTTCAACGTCTTCTTGCCGTCCTTCTCCTCGGGCTCGACCAGGAACGTCTGCTGCAGGCCCTCCTTCTCCTCGAGCCCGCCGACGTGGTCGTACGTATCCGCCTCGAGCGCCATGATCGCGGTCTCGTCGTACAGCCGCTGCACCGCGGTGATGAACGCGACGACCTGCGAGGCGATCTCCTGGTTGAAGATGACGCCCGGGAACGCGCCATCGAACGAGAACCCGGCCTGCTTCTTCCGGTACTCCTGGCAGGCCTTCATGAACCCGAGCAGCCGCTCCTCGGCCTTGGCCGCGGCCATGTCGTCGGCCGCCTTGTTCAGGGCCTGGAACACCGCGAGAGCCTCGGCCGCGTGCGCCTCGATGATGCGGAGCGACGGCTCCTCGATGCCGGGCAGGCCGGGCTTGGAGGTCTCGAAGTAGTCCAGGATGAAGGCGGCTTCCTTGATCTTGTAGTTCTCGAGCGACCTCTCCTTCATGACCTTGCCGAAATAGAGCCCGAACCCGGCGACGACGAGGCCCGCGACGACGAACACGAGGATCGTCTTCAGGCCGACCTTCTCCTTCCCCGACAGGATCCGCCGGATCTCCGAGGTCTCCTCCTGCTGCGCCTCGCCGACCTGGACCGCGACCGGCTGGTTCAGCGTGAACGAGAAGTCCTCGGCCGCGGTCGGCTTCTTCACCGGCGCCCCGGCGGCCGCCTCGGCCGGCTTCGCCTTGCGCGCGATGCCGAGCTTCGCCTTCAGGTCGTCCAGCCGCGCCTGGTCGCCGCCGCCCTGGGCCGGCGCACTCTCCTTGCCCGCCTCGTCCCGCCTGTCCTGATCGCTCATCGTTGCCTCCGGGGAACGGCATCTCGCCCGTGCGCCGCCCGTCCGCCGCCGGACGGGTCCGCGGGCGACGTTTCATACCACGGTTCGCTCGGCGGGTGCCACTATCGGGCGCGCGCTCTCCACCACGCTTCAGAACGTTACGTCGGCGAGCGCGCGCACCTTCCAGACGGTCGGGAGGGTGTCCCCGGCGGCGTCCGCGAACGCGTCCCCGGCGCGGAACACGCCGCCCTGGACGCCGACGTGGAACGCGAGGAGGTCGCGCACCGGGATGCGCCAGGTCGCGCCGAGGTCCGCCTCCCAGCCGAGGCCCTTGCCGGCCGCGCCGCCGCGATGGGACCGCGGGTAGCCGCCGGCCAGCGCGGTGTTGTAGGGGTCCGTGACCGGCGCGAGCGCGCGGGCCCACAGGAACGCGGCGCGGATCTCGAGGTCCGGGATCGGCCGGTAGCGGACGCGGGGGTAGAGGTAGACCGCGTTCGTGATCGACCCGTTCGTCGCGGACAGGTCGTACCCGTGCGGCGGGTCCTTCAGCAGCGCGGGGTCCGCCACGCGGCCGGCCGCCGACACGGTCGTGCGCGCCAGCACGTCCTGGAACAGGATCATGCCGACCTGGTGGTCGGGGTCGAACGAGAACGCCCGCATGGTCCCGTCGGACGGGTCGGGGTCGCCGGACGCCACGCCCAGCTCGATCCCCGGGCGCAGCCGGATACGCGACGCGTCCAGTTCGGCACGTGCGACCATGCCCCAGGACAGCACGTCCATGCCGTCCGGCGCCCGGGCGAGCGCGACCGCGTCGGTGCGGCCGAAGAGGATCGCGCCCTCGGCCTCCGCGGTCAGAGCCAGGCCGGACGGAAGCGGGAACGAGTGCCGCGCGGACGCGTCCAGCATCGTGACGCGCAGCAGGTCCCCGTTGTCGAAGGTCTGGTGCCGGTACGCGGCATACACGCCCGCGAGCGTGGCGCCCCGCTGCCAGAACAGCGCGGCCACGCCCTGGAACGCCCGGTCGCCGTCGAGCGCGTCCGCGTTGTCGTCGCGGAACACGAAGTCACCGGCCAGCGCGAGGTGGAGGCCCTTCGAGAACGCGTCGCCGAGCCCGAACGCCTCGAGCGGTCGCGTGACGAACATCACCCGGTCCACGAGGTCGCCGTGCACCGCGTCGGTGAACGCGCCGTCGCGGTCCTCCCCGTCGCTCGCCACCATGCCGAGGCCCCAGGACGAGGCCTGCTGTCCCACGGTGAGCCGCCCGGCGGACGACGTCCACTCGACGTACGCCTCGCGCAGGGTCGCCCGCGTGAAGGCGCCGCTCTCCGCGGGCCAGATCAGGACCTCGCGGCCGGTCGGGCGGCCGGTCGGCGTCGTCGCGGGCAGCTCGTCGCCCCAGACCTGCCCCGCGAGCAGGTCGAACGAGGTCACCAGACGCACGCGCGCCGGGAACCGCGCGACCGGCTTCAGCCGGAGCCGCTGCACGAGCGAGTCGGACAGCCCGTCCTCGTACCCGGTCTCGTCCAGCGGGAACGCGGACTCGTGCCCGAACCGCCACTGCCAGCCGCCGTGGACGGTGAACTCCACGCCGCTGCCCGCCTGGGGCGCGGCGGCGGGCGCCTTGTCCGAGATGCCGGATACCCCGGGCCCGGGGGCGGGCACGGGCTCGGGTACGGGCACGGGCACGGGCTCGGGTACGGGCACGGGCTCGGGTTCGGGAGCGACTGCCGGGGCCGGGGGCGACGGCGGGGGGTCGCGGTCGATGATGCCCGGCTCCTGGGCCGAGGCGCCGGACGCGACCAGCAACCCGATCATCACGAACGCCGCGCGGGAGGAGGTCATGCAGGGCTCCCCGGTTCGACCGGCTCCCTTGTATCCGAGAACGGCCGCGCGGATCAACGGGAACCGGGCGGCGCGCGGTCACGAGACCAACGATCTGAAATACGCCGCGTTCGCGACGAGGTCCGGGGACCGTTCGTACAACGCCGACCCGATCAGGAACACCACGTCGCGGCCGAACACGGACAGCATCGCCGGGACGCGGTCGAGCGTCATGCCGCCGGCCGGGACCGGCAGCGCTGGGGCGAGGCCGCAGAGGTCGGCCTTCAGCGCGGCGTCGAGCCGGGCGCAGGTCTCGCGCGTGAACGGGAACCGCCCGCCCCAGCTCGGGAATACGACGAGGTCGGCGCCCGCCATCCGCATCAGCGTGCCGAGCAGGACCTCCGGGGAGATCCCGTGGTCGTCGTGCGGGAAGAAGGCCCCGGCGAGCGCGGGGTGGGCCATCACGGGCAGGCCCGTCGTCGCGGCGACGGCGCGCATCGCGTCGAGCCCGGTCACGAGCGGCGAGACCAGCAGCCCGCCGGCCCCGGCGTCGCGGGCGTGCTCGGCGCGACGGAGGATCTCGTCGGCCGGGCCGGTGACGGTCGGGCAGTACAGGGTCCGCCCGCCGGTCGCGGCGTTGGCGCGCGCAACGGCCGCGGCGCACGCCTCGACGCGCGCCTCGAACGGGGAGCACGCCTGGTTCGCGATCCCGTGGTCGTCCTTGACGAGGTCGATCCCGCCGGCGGCCATCGCGTGCGCGTACGAGGCCAGCTCGGCCACGGTCCGGCCGACCGGCTTCAGCGCGCTCATCAGGAGCGGGCGGTGCGGCACGCCGAGGAGCGCGCGGACGCCCGCGATCCCGTGCCGCGGTCCCGCGAGCAGGCGGGCGAAGGACGGCGCGAGCGCCACGCCGACCAGGCGCACCCCGGGCTTCATGCTGACGTTGCCGTACAGGCAGTTGACCACCTGGGGCAGCTCGGCCGAGAGCACGGCCTCCGGGAAGCGGACGCGCGCGTCCCAGCGGCCGGGGGCGGAGGGCTCGAGCCCCTCCAGGCGAGCGACGGTCCGATCCGCGATCACCGGGTCGGCGCAGAGCGCGGGAGTGACCTCGACGGTCTGCTCGATGCAGACGTCGACGGCGCGCGCCTCGGCCTCCGCGCGGTCCGCGGCCACGATCCGGTACGTGGCGAGGATGCCTTCCATCGTCACCGGGCCTTGCGGGAGATCGCCCGCACCGCCGCCGCGCAGATCGCCTCGGCGGTCAGCCCGTAGCGGGCGAACAGGTACTCGGGCGACCCGGGCACCGCGAACGTGTCGCGGATCCCGACGCGCTCGACCGGCACCGCGAGCCGCTCGCCCGCCAGCTCGGCGACCGCGGACCCGAGGCCGCCCGTCACGAGGTGGTTCTCGGCCGTGACCACGGCGCCGCAACGCCCGGCGGCGTCCAGGATCGCGGCCTCGTCGAGCGGCTTCAGCGTGGGGCAGTGGATCACGTCGGCCTCGACGCCGCGCGCGGCGAGGTCCGCGGCCGCGGCCAGCGCAGGCTCGAGCATCAGCCCGGAGCACGCCAGGGCAACGTCGCGGCCGGTCCGGAGGCGCACGGCCCTGCCGACCTCGAAACGGTACGTCGCTGGATCGAGGACGCGCCTGACCTCGCGCCGCATCATGCGGGTGTAGACCGGGCCGCGCCACGCCGCGATCGCGGGCACGACCTGCTCGATCTCGGTCGCGTCGGCCGGGTCGATCACGGTCATCCCGGGGATCGCGCGCATCAGCGACAGATCCTCGATCGCCTGGTGTGTCGGCCCGAGCCGCGAGGTGAGCCCCGGGATCATCCCGACGAGCTTCACGTTCGCGCCGTGCATCGCGACCTGCACGATCACCTGCTCGTAGGCGCGCCGCGTCAGGAACACCCCGAAGCTGTGGACGAACGGCACCTCGCCCTCGAGGGCGAGCCCGGCCGCGACGTCCACCTCGTTCTGCTCGGCCGCCCCGAAGTTGAAGAAGCGGTCCGGGAAGCGGTCCCGGAAGGCGTCGATCTCCGTCGAGTTCCCGAGGTCCGCGCCGAGCACGAGCACGTCGCAGCGCGCCTCGCCGAGGGCGACGAGGGCCTGCCTGTAGGGTGCGAAGGCGCCGGTCGGGGAGGGGAGGAGGAGGGGGGAGGACGGGGACGGGCGGGCAGGGGCAGGGGAGCGGGCAGGGGAGCGGGCAGGGGCTCGGGTTCGGGTGTCAGACCGCATCGGTATCACCGGAGAGGTCGGCGACCGCGCGGTCGCGCTGGGAGCCGTCGAGACGGGCGTAGTGGAACGCGGGGTTGCCTTCCATGAACGACACGCCCTTGCCGCGCACGGTCCGGCCGACCAGCATGCCGGGCCGCGTCGCCGCCGGGGCGCACAGGCGCCCGAGCCCGGCCGCCACGGCGGTCATGTCGTTCCCGTCGCACTCGACCACGTCCCAGCCGAACGCGCGGTACTTGTCCCCGAGCGGCTCCATGTCCATGACCTCGCGCGTCGGGCCGTCCACCTGGAACCCGTTCGCGTCGATGACCGCAACGAGGTTCGACAGGCGGTAGTGCGCCGCCGAGGCCGCCGCCTCCCATATCTGGCCCTCGTCCTGCTCCCCGTCGCTCATGAAGACGAACACGCGGTGCGCCTTGGCGCGGAGCCTCGCGTGGAGCGCCATGCCCACGCCGACCGACAGGACCTGTCCGAGCGACCCGCCGCTCGCCTCGACGCCCGGGACCGTGCCGCGGTGCGAAGCCAGCTCCAGCGGGGACCCGTCGTCCTTGAAGGTCCACAGGAGGTCGCGGTCGAAGTAGCCCCTGTCCGCGAGGACCGCGTAGAGCGCCAGCGCGTAGTGGCCCGGCGACAGCAGGAAGCGGTCGCGGTCGGGGCGGTCCGGGTGCGCGGCGTCGCCGTCCGCGAAGCCGTAGTGGACCGCGGTCATCATGTCGATGCCGGAGAGCGCCTGGGCCAGGTAGGCCCCGCCGGTCCGGTGCGCCACGTCGATCAGCAGGCGGCGGAGCGCGGCTGCCTTGTCCTCGAGTTCGGCCGGGCCCATGCGCGGAAGGGGGGACGCGCCCATGGTTGGGGTCACTTGCCGGCGCGCCGGTAGACGCGGTCGACGATGCCGGGGATCTCCGACCGGAACTTCGGGACCCTGGACATCTCGAAGTCCCACTCGAGGTTCTGGCGGAGCCGCGCAATCGCGCGGTCGCGCGTGTACTTCAGGTTGTGCAGGAGGCGCGCGCGCTGCTCCATCTCGGCCCGGTGCATCTCGGCGAAGCGGCCGACGATCTTCTTCGCGAACGCGGGGTTCACCTTGTCGTGCATCCAGTCGAACGGCATCGGCGCCTCCGGGCTGTCGAAAAAGGCCGAACGGAATATAGTCCGGCGTCGGGAGCGTCGTCAATGGACGGTTCGGGGCGTTCGTCGTTCGCGGCGGCGGCAGCGGCGGCGGCAGCGGCAGCGGCGGCGATCGCCGCGGTCCTGACCTCCGCGGTCCCGGCGCGCGCGGACTCGTGGACCGGGACCGACAAGCTGCTCCACTTCGGCGCTGCCGCGGCGCTGTCCGGCGCGGGGTACGGGGTCGGCGTCGGCTGCTGCGAGAAGCGGCCGTGGGCGCTGCTGCTGGGCGGCGGCATCGGTCTCGGCGCCGGGGCCGCGAAGGAGCTGGCCGACCTCGCCGGGCTCGGCGAGCCGTCGTGGAAGGACTTCGTCTGGGACGTCGCGGGCACGGCGGTCGGGCTCGGCATCGCGCTGTGCATCGACCTCGCGGTTCGCGGCCTGGACGGAGGCACGTGGCGCGTCTCGACTACCGCGCCTGGGAGGCCCGCCGCCCTACTCGCGCCGGCCCGCCCGTCCCCGTTCGCCACCCGCGCGCGGCCGCCCATGTAGACACGAAAAGCGTCGGCCCGTTCGATGGTTGCGCCGGGGGAAGCGGACTCCCGCCCCAGGTGTTCGTACACTCGTGCGTGGAAGGGCATGGCGGTGCAGCGGAGCGTCGAGGGGCGCGGGTCTGCCCGCCCGGCACCCGGGAGGTCTGGAGATGGCCGACGCCGGCAAGGGAGCCAGCTGGTTTCGGGTCCACGCGAGCGCCGGGCCGAGGGACCGCGTGCTGACCTGGGCGCAGATCGAGGCGAAATGGGATCGGGTGCGGGTGTGCGCCCGCGACCGCTTCGCCGACCTGAGCGACCGCGACCTCGAGCGGATCCGGGGGTGCCGCGGGCCCCTGGTGGACCGCGTCCGGAAGGTCTATGGACTGGACCTGGATTCCGCCGAGACCCTCGTGGAGGAGTGGCGCAGGAGCGTGAAGGTGTAGCGGTCCCCGTCCGGCCTGCGTGCGCGCGATCCGTCGATGGACCGGCCCGGGCCCTCCGCCCGGATCCTGTGATACAACTTGCCCGGTTCGCCGGCGGTCCGGCGGACGCCCGAAACCGAAGGAGGAGCGCTTCCATGCCCAGCACCGTCGTGAAGTTCGACACGAACATGGGGTCGTTCAGCATCGAGCTGGACGAGGCCAGTGCCCCGATCTCGTCCGCAAACTTCCTCGAGTACGTCCGCGCCGGGTTCTACGCCGGGACCACGTTCCACCGCGTGATCCCCGGGTTCATGGTCCAGGGCGGCGGGCTCGACGTGGCGATGCGCAACAAGCCCACGCGCGCGGCGATCCGCAACGAGGCCGACAACGGTCTGAAGAACCTCCGCGCGACGGTGGCGATGGCGCGGACGGGCGATCCCCACAGCGCGACCGCGCAGTTCTTCGTGAACGTGGCGGACAACGCGTTCCTGGACCACAAGGCTCCGGCGCCCGACGGCTGGGGCTACGCGGTCTTCGGCAAGGTCGTCGAGGGCATGGACGTGGTCGATGCCATCGTCGAGGTCCCGACCCGCACCGCCGGCATGCACGAGAACGTCCCCGCGAAGCCGATCGTCGTCGCGAAGGCCGCGGTGGTCTGAGCCCGACCATCCACCCTTGTTCCCGCCCGGCCTCGTTTGCGGCGCCACCTCGCGGTGGGGTACGATCCCCCGGCTCCCCGGGCGGAGGCCTGCCGACATGGGATCGCGCTCCCGGACCGCGCTGCTCGCTGCCGCCGCCGCAGCCGCCCTGCTCGGGGCCTGCGGCACCACGGCGCAGAGGCCGTGGCTGAACTCGGACATCGACGTCCCGACCCGCGACGGCGGTCCGGACCCGGCCGCGGGCGAGGACGGCCCGGTCGCGGAGCCGGACGAGGCGCCGGGCGACGACGGCCCCGCCGACCCGGGCGCGGACGACGCCGCGGAGGCGGGGCCGGACGTCCCGGGCGACGACTTCATGTCCGCCTGCGAGTCCAACAAGGACTGCGCCTCGGCCTTCTGCGTGAACATGCTCGGCGGCCGCAAGTGCACGAAGACGTGCACGGCCGGCTCGTGCCCCGACCCCCTCGAGTGCCTCGCGGTCCGCGCCCAGGACGGCCACGAGGTCCGGCTCTGCCTGCCCCCCACGGCGCTCCTGTGCCAGCCGTGCGCCACGCACCAGGACTGCCGGGGCGGCCTCGCCTCGCTCGACGGCGCGGGTTGCGTGCCCCGCGGCGGGGACGGATCGTTCTGCGGCACTCCGTGCAAGGCGCTCGGGGACTGCCCCGCGAACTACGAGTGCCGCAACACGGGCGACCCGGACCTGCCCTTCCAGTGCATGCCCAAGGGCGGGGACTGCCCCTGCACCGCCCTGTCGGTCACCCTTGCTCTCGAGACCCCGTGCGCGGCGGAGAACCCGTTCGGCCGGTGCGCCGGCGTCCGCCGCTGCGAGGGGCAGTGGCCTTCCGCGTGCGACGCCGTCGTGCCCGGCCCCGAGAAGTGCGACGGGGTGGACGACGACTGCGACGGGCAGTCGGACGAGGGCTCGTGCGACGACCGCGAGTCCTGCACCAGGGACGACTGCCTGCCGGCCGACGGCGGGGGGTACGAGTGCCGGTTCGCGCCCCTCACGGGCCCCCTGTGCGACGACGAGGACGCCTGCACGCTCGGCGACGCGTGCACGGACGGGGCGTGCGTCCCCGGCGGCGAGGCGCCGGACTGCGACGACGGCAACGCCTGCACCGCGGACTGGTGCGTTGCGGCGACCGGCTGCATGCACGCGGCGGCGCCGGGCCCGTGCGACGATGCGGACCCGTGCACGGCGGGCGACCACTGCGCGGCGGGCGCCTGCGTGGGGAGCGAGGTGCCGGGCTGCTGCCGCGAGGACGCCCAGTGCGACGACGCGGACCCCTGCACGGTCGACTCGTGCGCGAAGGCCACCGGCGACTGCGTCCACGACGCGCCCCTGGCGAACGGCACGCCGTGCGACGCGGACGCGGACCCGTGCACCGTGGGCGATGCCTGCCTGGCCGGGGCGTGCCTGCCCGGTCCCGCTGCGGACTGCTCGGCCGCGGCGGATGCGTGCAACGACGCGGCGTGCGTGGCCGACCGGGCCGGCGGCTACGCGTGCGTCCCGGTCCCGGTGTCCGCGGGCCGCCTCTGCGACGACGGCCGCTGGTGCACGACCGCGGACGCCTGCGACGGCGACGGGACGTGCGAGGGCGGCCCGGAGGCGGACTGCTCGGGGCTGAACGGCCCGTGCGTGACGGGCTGGTGCGACGAGGACGCGGACCGGTGCGCGGCAGCCCCGAAGACCGACGGGACGCCCTGCCCGGACGCGGACGGCTGCACGCCGGGCGACTGGTGCCTCGGCGGGGCGTGCCAGAAGGGGACCCCGGCGGACTGCTCGGGGGTCGCGGACGCCTGCAACGACGGGGTCTGCCAATCGACCGGACCGGACTCGTTCACGTGCAGGAAGAAGCCGAAGAAGGCGGGAACCGCCTGCGAGGACGGGCAGTTCTGCACGACGCCCGACACCTGCAACGCCAAGGGTGAGTGCACCGGCGGGCCGCCTCGCGCGTGCCCGGCCCAGGCCGACCCCTGCGCCGCGGCGGCGTGCGACGATGATGCGGACGCGTGCGTGGCCGAGCCGAAGCCGGAGGGCGCCTCCTGCGAGGACGGCGACGCGTGCACGGCCGGCGACTCGTGCCGCACGGGTGCGTGTGCCGGGACCGACACGTGCGCCGAGGTGCGCGCGGACACCTTCGCTGCCCCGGCCGCGACCGCGCCCGCGATCGCCCGCCTCGGGGGCGGCCGCTTCGACGTCGCGTTCGCGGCGGAGCCCGGCGGGCTCGCGGACCGCGCGTTCGACGCCTCGTGGTCCAGGGAGGGCGACGAGGCACTGCTGGTCGCCGGTTCGCCGGTCGTCGGCATCGTCCAGGCGCCATTCCGCGACGGCGTCGCCCGGGCGCGGGCCCTGGCCACGGAGACCTGCACCGGCGACACGTGCAGCGTGTGGCGGGTCGTCGAGGTCGCGCACCTCGGCGCCGACCTCGTCCAGACCTGGGGGGCGAGCTTCCCGCTGCTCGCAACGGCGGGCGACTACTCGCCCACCCCGGCGATCGCGACGGGAGGCGGGGTCACGGCCGCCTGCTGGCGCAACGGGACGCCGGCGAGGATCGACTGCATGGCGCGGCCGGACGGGGAGGACGCGCTCCACCACGCGACCGTGCTCTCGAACGCCTCGGAGCCCGCGGTCGCGGCGCTCTCGGACGGCCGTATCGTGGTCGCGGCGGTCCGCGAGACCGACGTGTGGATCCAGTTCCTCTCCTCGACCCTGGCGCCCGAGAAGCCGGCGTGGCGCGTGAACAAGCCGATGACGGGGTTGCACAAGGAGCCCGCGCTCACCGTTGCCGGAGGCGACCGCGTGGTCGTGCTCTGGACCGCGGCGGACGCGGACGGACTCGGGGTCTTCGGGAAGGTGGTCGGACCGACCGGGACCCCCATGTGGGGGGAGTTCGCGGTCAACCCGACCACCGCGGGCGACCAGTCGCGGCCGAAGGCGGTCACGCTGACCGACGGCTCGTTCGTGGTGGCCTGGGCGTCGCAGCCGACCGGCGGGGCGGCCGAGGTCCGGGCGCAGCGGTTCGGCCCGCCGTCCACCGGCGTGTCAAAGGCCGGCGCGGAACTGGTCGTCCCGCGGCGCGCGTCGGGCGTGCAGGCCGGACCCGCGCTGGCCGCGTTCCCGGCCGCCCGCTGGGCCGCGGCGTGGGTCGCGTCCGGGGGCGTGTGGGTACGCGGCTTCGAATCCACGGGCCAGGCCTGGGTCGGGGCGCCCGAGCTGCGCGTCGAGGCCGTGCTCGCGGGCGACCAGTCCGGCGCGCGGGTGGCGGCGGGCGGCGGCGGCGCCGTGGTCGCCTGGGAGTCGCCGTTCGCGGACGGCAACGGGACCGGGGTGCTCGTGCGGCGGTTCACGCCGGCCGGGGCATACGCCGGGCAGCCCTTCGTCGCGAACACGCACACCGCGGGCGACCAGGGCGCGCCCGCGGTCGGGGCCGCGCTCGACGGCCGGTTCGTGATCGCCTGGGAGTCGCTCGGGCAGGACGGCGACGGGAAGGGCGTGTTCGCGCAGCGGTTCGACGCGTCCGGGGGGCGTTCCGGGCCGGAGATCCTCGTGCCCGCGTCCGTCGTGAACGACCAGGAGGCGCCGGACGTGGCGGTCTCGGCGCTCGGCGCGCTCGCGGTCGCCTTCGAGTCCTACGGCCAGGAGGGCGGCGTCGGGCTCGACGTGTTCGTGCGCTGCTGGGACGCGACGGGCAAGGCGATCTTCGCCGAGCGGATCGTCAACTCGTCGACCGGCGGGACGCAGGCGCGCCCCCGGATCGCGGCGCTGTGGGACGGCCGGTACGTGGTCGCCTGGCAGTCGGAGACGGCCGCGGGGATCGACGTGCTCGCGCGCGTCGTCGGGTCCGACTGCGTCCCCGGGACCGAGGCGACGGTCTCTCACGGGGGGCTCGACGCGACGTCGCCGGACGTGGCCGCGTCGCCCGACGGCCGGTTCGCGGTCGCGTGGCAGGCCGGGGCCGAGGGCGATGCGTCGATCATCGCGAGGGTCTTCACCGGGGGCGGCGTGCCGGACGGATCGTCCTTCCCGATCGCGTCGGCCGCCGGCGGCAAGGGCCGCACCCGGCCAGCCGTCGCGTTCCTGTCCGCGGCCTCGCTGTACGCGGCCTGGGAGTCGGACGGCGACGACGGGAGCGGCAAGGCCGTGCGGGCGGCCGCGTTCGATCCCGAAGGGGTCCCGCTCGGGCCCGCGGTCATCCTCGACCGCGTCGTTGCGGGCGACCAGGTCGCGCCCGACGTCGCGGTGCTCGGCAGCGGCCGCCCG
>VGRB01000045.1 GCA_016875475.1 Deltaproteobacteria bacterium | reverse complement strand
GCACGCTCGTCCGGGGCGCAGGTCGTCGCGGCCAGCCACTCGGAGGTGATCCTGAACGAGGCCGCGGACCGGGACGTCGTCGTGGCGTTCGTCGGCGCGCCGCACCGGATCGACGACCGGGGCTCGCAGGTCGCGAAATCGCTGAAATCGATTGGGTTCGAGGACTACGTGAAGGCCGAGGAGACGGGCTGGGTGCTGTACCTGGAGGGCGCGACGGACCTCGCCATCCTGGCGGCCTTCGCGCGGACGCTCAGGCACCGTGCCGCGCCCCTGCTGGAGCGGCCGTTCGTCAAGTACATCGAGAACCAGCCGAAGAAGGCCCGGGACCACTTCTACGGCGTGCGCGTGGCCAAGTCCGATCTGGTGGGCTTCGTCCTCACCGACAACCTGGGCCATCTCGAAGAAGGGGGGCCGGAGCTGCCGGTCCGGCAGTGGCTGCGGCGCGAGATCGAGAACTACCTCTGCTTCCCGGACGTGCTGGTCGCCTACGCGGAGTCCCTGGCGGCGGCTCGAGCCCCCGGGCCGTTGTTCGCTGATACCGAGGTGGACCGCTTCCGCGACACGATGAACCGGATCGCGCGGGAGCGTATCCCCCCGGCCGCCTTCCGTGATCGCGGCGACAGGTGGTGGTCCTCGGTGAAGGCCAGTGACGACTTCCTCGACCCGGTCTTCGAGGAGTTCTTCAAGGAACTGGGACTTCCGAACCTGATGAGGAAGAGCGACTACCACCGGCTTGCCGGGCTGGTGCCGGCGGCCGAGATCGCCCCCGAGGTCGCGGAGGTCCTGGACGCCATCGCGGCGCAGGCGGCCCGAGCAAGGCCGGTGCAGGGGGACGACGAGTGAGTCTCGGCACCAGACCGCCCGGGGCCGGGTGATCGACATGATGGATGTCTCCGTTCTGGTCACCCAACCCGAGGATCAGTACTTCGACCGCAAGTTCATGTGGCACGGGCCGGCGGACCGCCGGTTGCCCCGGGATCGGCGCGAGGTGCGGGACTAGATCGCGGAGTACGTGGCGGCGTTCACCAACGCGGATGGCGGAACGCTCGTGCTGGGGGGCCGCGTGGAAGCGCCCATGAGCTTCGTCGGCATCGACCTCGCATGGTCGCGCCGGAACGCCTCGGGCTTGGCGGCCATCCAGGGCGGTACCCGCGGTGGTCGGCTCAGGGCCGCTGCTCATGGCTTCCCCTCCGGCCCGCCTTCATCCGCTGCCCGGTATGCCTGCCCGGGATGCCGGGCCTGTTCGGGGTAGCGTCGAAGGAGCCTTCCCGCTGCCACGAGGGCAGGCAGCCGCCTCCGAACCGTGATCCCGGAGACCCCGACGCGGGTCGCGATCTCGGGCACAGTGAGCCCCTGGCCACGGCAGGCCGCCACGATCTGGTCCTCGATGGTCAGTCCGACGCCGAGTACGTCGAGGCCGAACTCGGCTGGCTCCGCGCCCGGTGCCAGCGCCTGCTGGCCGAGACCAAGCAGCGCGAGGCCGAGGCGGACGACATCGGGATGGACCCCGCGTACAAGGCCCGGCTCAGCCGCCCCGACGTGCGGCTCGCCGAGCGTCAGTCTACCGGGCCCGCGAGGGGGCGCGTGACAGGCACGTCGCCCCGATCCGGCGTGTCAGGCTGGTCGAGCCGCTTCCCGGCGCCGGGCAGGACGCTCGGGTTCGGCGAGCAGGGCGGAGCGGGCGATGATCGTCTTCGACACCGACGTCGTCTCGTTCGTGATGAGGGCCGCGCCTCCCGCGGCCCTGGTCCGCAGGATCGCCGCGATCCCCCCGGCCGAGCAGGCCACCACGAGCATCACGGTCGGGGAGCTGGTCTTCGGCGCCTGCCGGAGCACGCGGCCGGACCACTACCTCTCGGCCCTGCGGGATTTCGTGTTCCCCTGTTTCCGGGTCCTCCCGTTCGAGACCGAGGCTGCCACGATCTGCGGCCGGCTGCGCGCGGACCTCGAGCGCCGCCGCTGCCCGGTCGGCGAGCCCGACCTTCGCATCGCTGCGATCTGCCTGCACAACGGGGCGGAGCTGGCGACAGGGAACGTGCGTCGTTTCGAGCGGATCGAAGGCCTCCGTGTCACGGATTGGCTGGCCGACTTCCGTCCGCCGCCTCCGCCGGGGGGCCGCCCGTAGGCCCTGTCGGCGGAGCACGCAGCTTCCTTCCCGCCAGGGCCGCCGGCTCGTACGGTCTCGTGCCCGCGTTTCGGGGGGAACCGGACCCGCATGGCCCTGGGACCTCGCCGTTGAGCCCTGACGTCCATGCCCTGACGTCCATGTTGCCCCCATGGCCGTCCCGCCCTATCATCCCACCCGTGGGCTACGCCTCCCGAATGGAGTCCCTGGACCTCTCCGGCTTCCGGCCGGTCCCGATCGGCTCGCCCGTGCTCGAGTTCGCGAGGATCGTCGGGTGCGCGCAGCAGATCCTGCGGCCGTACGAGTGGTTCGCGGTCCACGAGCACCGCGTGCGGGGCCGGACCGCCCGCGAGGTCGGCGACGAGACGGCCCTCAGCGACGGGGCGATGGCGCAGCACCTGAGGCGGTGGGAGGGGAAGCTCGTCGAGGCGCTCTCCACGCCCGCCACCATGCTGTCGTGGCCGCTGCTGGGCCCCCTGCGGAGGGACGGGCTCGTGCACCGCTCGGCGTACCGGCGCGTCTATGGCGACGTGGACCCTGGCTACGCGGTCCTGATGCTGCGGCTCTGCGGGATGCCGGTCCGCCGGCACGAGGACGCGTTCCTCCACACCCGGACCTGGGACTGGTACACGTACCGCCTGAAGAACGGCGTCCCCGGGCCGCCGGACCCGGGCAGGGGAAAGGCAGCCCGGGCCAGGGCGGCCGAGTGGGTGGAGAAGGCGATCGGCGTCCGGGCCGAGGGGGAGGCGCTCGACGACATCGTCCTCCTGGCGAGGGCGCTGAGGGACGACGCCTGGGACCGCCACGTGAGGCGACGCGACGCGAAGCGCCTCGACCACACCCTCGCGAGGGTCCTGTCGCGCGCGGACGGTCCCATGGGCGTTGCCGCGCTCGCCGCCGCGATCGGACGGCCGGAGCTTGCCGCGCGCGTCACCGAGTCGAAGCAGTGGACGCTGCTCGAGAACTACCTCGCCAAGACGCCGAAGGTGCTTCGGTATTCCCACGGCGAGTGGGTCCACGAAGACCGTATCCCCGTGCCGGCGGGCCGGCTCGCCGCGGCGATCGACTGGTGCGTCGCCCGGCTGGCCCGGCAGGACGGCGGCATGTCCCACGATCACCTGTACGCGGAGCTGACGCGCTCCCGGCACGGGCACGTCATCCCCACCCCCGCGCTGCTGCGCGCCGTGCTGCTCCTCCACCCCGACGTGCGCTCGAAATGGGGCCAGGGCCTGGTCCACCGATCCGTGGCGACGTAGTACGAGTCGCTAGTGGTGTCTCTGGAGACCACCGACGCCACGGCCTTCGAGGTCGCGAGCAGGCGGATTCAAGCTGGCGTGTTCCAGTACGACTTCGAGGCCCGCGACGGGGAGCCCAAGGAACGGAGAGTTTGAGTGTTCCGTCCACCGAGGTCTTGCTGGCAGAGCGTTGGCAGCCCGCCCCGGAAACCGCGCAACCAACGGGAACCGCTACATCCGGCGGAGGCGCATGGGAATCGAACCCACCCGCGACGCTATTCACGCCGCGCTGACGGATTTGAAGTCCGCGGGGGCCACCAGTGCCCCTTCCGCCTCCGTCGCGCAGTCAACCATCGCGGCGTGACCGTGTCAAGCGACGCGGGGCCTGACAGCGACGCGGGGCCTGACAGCGACGCGGGACCTGACAGCGACGCGGGGCCTGCGCTCGACCTGCCCTCCGCCGGGTCAGGCAAGCGGGGGACCGCCCTCGGCCGGACTCCTGCTCGACCGAGACGATCGCGTGCGAGCAGGAGGTCTGCCCGGAGCACTCCGGCCGCACCTGCACGCTCGAGTGCTGCTGCAACTGCCGGGACGACCAGACGTGCGTCAACGTCCACGACCCCTGCCGCCCCGGGTTCCTGCTGCGGTGCGATCTCCGCCGGTGACAGGCCCCCGCACTTTCCCGCTTGCATTCCCCCGCGCGTGTCCGGTAGAACTGCCCCCTGGTGCCGCCACCGGAGGCGACGAATGGTCAGGCGCGAGCTGTTGTTGGGTGACGAGGCCGTGGCGCTGGCCGCGATCCACGCGGGCATCAGCGGCGCCTACGGCTACCCCGGGACCCCCTCGACCGAGCTTTTCGAGTACATCGAGAACGTTCGGGAACAACACGGGATCTACGCCAGGTGGTCCGCGAACGAGAAGGTGGCCTACGAGGAGGCCCTCGGCATGTCCTTCGCGGGCAGGCGCGCGATCGTGTCCATGAAGCACGTCGGCCTGAACGTCGCGGCGGACCCCTTCGTGAACTCCGGCGTGACCGGCGTGAACGGCGGGCTGGTGATCTGCGTCGCGGACGATCCGGGCATGCACTCGTCGCAGGACGAGCAGGACTCGCGCCACTACGCGAAGTTCGCGCTCATCCCCTGCCTCGAGCCGCACGACCAGCAGGAGGCATACGACATGACGCTGGCCGCCTTCGACCTCTCCGAGGAGGTCGGGCTGCCGGTCATGGTCCGCATCGTCACGCGGCTCGCGCACTCGCGGTCCGACGTCGTCGCCGGCACGCCGCGACCCCAGAACCCGCTGCGCGCGCCGCTCGACCCGATCCAGTTCACGCTGCTGCCGTCGAACGCGCGCATGCTCTACTCGCGCCTGACCGACAAGCAGCCCGCGCTGCTCGAAGGCAGCGAGGTGTCGCACTTCAACCTCCTCTCGCTCGACGGCGACCGGTCGCGCGGCATCGTGACGCACGGCATCGCGTGGAACTACGTGCGAGAGGCGTTCGGCGGCGCGGTCCCGCACCCCTGCGTGCAGATCGGCCGCTACCCGATCCCGACCGCGAAGCTGATGCGGCTCGTCGAGGCGGTCCCGGAGATCGTCGTGGTCGAGGAGGGCTACCCGCTGATCGAGGAGGCCCTGCGCGGCGTCGCGGGCATCCCGGGCAAGCGCATCCTCGGCAAGCTCGACGGCACCTTCCCGCGCACCGGCGAGCTGAACCCGACGAACGTCGCGGCCGGGCTCGGCTTCCCGAGGCCGCAGCTCATGTCGCCCGCGCTCGAGCGCGTCCCGGGCCGCCCGCCCACGCTCTGCCCCGGGTGCGGCCACACGGACGCCTTCGCCGTGATCAAGGAGGCGATGGCGCCCTACGGCGGCCACAGGCTGTTCTCGGACATCGGGTGCTACACGCTCGGCTTCTACCCCCCCCACGGCGCGATCCAGTCGTGCGTGTGCATGGGGGCGTCGATCAGCATGGCGGCGGGCGCCGCGCACGCGGGCCAGTGGCCGGTCATCTGCGCGATCGGCGACTCGACCTTCGCGCACTCGGGGATGACGCCGCTCCTGACAGCGGCGCGTCGCAACACCGACATCAACGTCTTCATCCTCGACAACGGCACGGTCGCGATGACCGGCACGCAGGAGACGCTCGCGACCGGCGAGGAACTCGACGCGATCGTGCGCGGGCTCGGCGTGCCGCCGGAGCACGTCCGGGTGTTCACCCCGCTGGCCGGCAGGCGCGAGGAGAACGTCCGCATCATCCGGGAGGAGATCGAATACAAGGGCACTTCCGTGCTGATCGCGCGGCGGCCCTGCGTGCAGGCGAAGCGGCGCGGCGTCGCGTGATCGGCGTCGCGAGACCGGTGGAGGCGCACCCATGAAGCAGGACATCATCCTCGCGGGCGTCGGCGGCCAGGGCATCCTGACCGTGGCGTTCCTGCTCGACTCGGCGGCGGTCGCGCGCGGCTGGCGGCTCAAGCAGGCCGAGGTGCACGGCATGGCGCAGCGCGGCGGCGCGGTCTATTCGCACCTGCGCTTCTCGGACCGCGAGGTCGTGTCCGACATGGTCCCGCTCGGGCAGGCGGACATGATCCTGGCGGTCGAGCCGCTCGAGGTCCAGCGCTACGTGCCCTTCCTGCGCCCCGGGGGGGTCGTCGTGGCGAACCGCGAGCCCCACAAGAACATCCCGGACTACCCGGCGGACCAGGTCGTGCTCGACGCGGTGCTCGCGCTGCCGCGCGCCGTGCTCATCGACGCGAAGGGGATCGCCGAGGCCGCGGGCGTGCCCAAGGCCCAGAACATGGCGATGGTCGGCGCCGCGACGCCGTTCCTGCCGTTCGAGCTGGAGGACTTCCGCCCGATCGTGAACGCAATGTTCGGCGCCAAGGGCGAGAAGGTCGTGGCCGCGAACATGGCCGCCCTGGAGGCGGGATACCGGATCGGCGCCGCGTGCAAGGCGCTGCTCGACCAGGGCGTGGGATCGGCCGAGACGGCCCGCAGGGTGACGGCGCCGGCGTGACCGCGACCACCTTCGATGACGTGGTGCCGGCGCTCTGCCGCGCGGCCGCCGCCGAGGGCCGCGACGCGCTGCCGGAGCCCGAGCCGTACGAGGTCCTGCGCGCGGGCCTCCCCTGCTTCCGCAGCGCCGACGGGGCGATGCGCGCGTTCCGGCGGTACATCGCGTACCGCACGCAGTTCACCGGCACGAGTCCGCCCACCCCGACACCGTGTCGTCGCGGACCGGCCACGCGGACGCGAAGCCGTAACGGTTCGTGGCCTCCTGGCACCCCGGCCACTTCTCGACGGTCTCCCAGTCGCCCCGCGTGATCTTGTAGTCGAACCACTCGCCGCGCGGCAGCAGGGTCTCGCCCTCGGCGACGTCGGGCACCCCCGGAACCCACTCGAGCGCCTGGTGCGACCACCCGGACGCCGACGTGGCCACGTGGACCTTCCGGTCGTGCGCAGTCCCGGCAGGCACCCGGACCCGGAAGCGCACGGCGACCGGCGGCGCGAGGTCGGACAACGCGGTGTCGTACTTCAAGGCGAGGGTGAACGCCGGCCGGTCCCGGAACGCGATCACGAGCGACAGGTCGCGCGCGTCCCACGCCCAGCCGGTCGCGCCCACACCCACGGCCTCGACGTCCGCGATGCGCGACAGCGCCGAGCCGTCGAGCGTCACCGACGCCGGGAGCGAGTCCACGCGGTGGAGGCGCACGACCAGCGGCCGCTCCGGCGGCTCGAACGTCCCCTCGCGCCCCCCCGCCGACAGCGTCGCCCCGTCCGCGGTCCGCACCGTCCGGTACGTCACGGTCGACGACGGCCCGAAGCCGTCCCCCGCGTCCTCGTACACCGCGAACGAGGTCTCCGCGGGCCCGGGCCACGCGTCGAGGTACAGCGGCGACACCGGCGCCGCGTCGGACCACTGCGCCAGAGGCCCCGACGGCACGATCGCGCCCTCTCGCACCCACGCGGGCAGCGCCGCGAGCCTCAGCCCCTGCACGAAATCGGCCGGCCCGTCGCGCGCCGCGCCGGAGCGCCACTCGAACCACCGGCCGGGTGGCAGGTGCACGGTCCGCGTCGCGGCGCCCTGTTCGACGACGGGCGCGACCATCAGCCACGGCCCGAGCATCGCCTGGTCCCCGAGTGCGCCCGCCGCCGGGTCGTCCGGGAACTCCCAGGCGAGCGGTCGCAGCACCGGCGCGCCGCGCGTCGCGGCCTCCCGGAAGAGCGAGTAGAGGTACGGCAGCAGCCGGTAGCGGTCCTGGATCACGGCGCGCGAGATCGCCTCGACCTCCGGCCCGAACGCCCACGGTTCCTGGTCGTTGCCGTCCGTCGCCGTATGCCCCCGGAAAAAGGGAGAGATCGACCCGAGCGCCATCCAGCGCGCGAACATCTCGGGGCTGGCCCTGCCCGAATACCCCCCCACGTCGCTGCCGCAGTTGGCGAGGCCGGACAGCCCCATCCCGAGCAGCATCGGGAGGGTCCCCCTCAGCGTGTCCCAGGTGCTCGGCCCGTCGCCGGTCCACATGGCCGCGTGGCGCTGGATCCCCGCGTACCCGGCCCGCGTCAGCAGGAACGGCCGCCGGTCGGGCGCCGCGGCGAGCAGCCCGTCGAACGTCGCGCCCGCCTCCAGCAGCGCGTACGCGTTGTGCGCCTCGGCCATGGTGCCGGGCACGCCGTCTCCGCCGGTCGCGATCGCGTCCGGGACCGACCCGCCCGGACCGTCGAACGCGGTCGGCTCGTTCATGTCGAGCCACACGCCGCGCGCCCCGGCGACGACCGCCCGACCCGCGAGCTTGCCCCACCACGCGCGCGTCGCGGCCCGCGTGAAGTCCGGGAACGCCGACGGACCAGGCCACACCATCCCGATCCACGGTCCCCCCCCAGTCCCGGCGAGGAAATGCCCGCCCGCGAGCCCGTCCGAATAGACTTCCCACGCCGGATCGACCTTGACGCCCGGGTCCGCGATGAGCGTGGTCTTGAAGCCCGCCGCCGCGAGCCGCGAGATCAGCCCGGCCGGATCCGCGAACGCGACCGGGTCGAACGTCCACACGCGGAAGCCGTCCATGTGCTGGATGTCGAGCCAGATCCCGTCCGCCGGGATGGCGCGATCGCGGAAACCCCTTGCGATCTCCTCGACCCGCGACGCGGGCGAATACCCCCAGCGCGACTGGTGGTAGCCGAGCGCCCACCGGGGGGGCATGGCCGGCCGCCCGGTCAGGCGCGTGTAGCGGTCGAGCACGTCCGGAATGCGCGGACCCGCCACCACGTACTGGTCGATCCCGCCGCCGTCCGCCTCGACCGACCAGGCGGCCGGGTCCGTCGCCGCGAGGTCGAACACCGTCCGCCACGTCACGTCGGTCAGCACCCCGCAAGCCCGGCCGCCGCGCACGCCGACCAGGAACGGAATCGAGGCGTACAGCGGGTCCGCGTCCGGCTTCCACCCCCCCAGCCCCGGGTCGAACGCGTCGGTGTTCCGCATCACGAGCCGCCGGCCGCGCCGGTCGAGGCCGCCGGTCTTCTCGCCGAGGCCGTAGAAACGCTCGCCCGGCTCCGCGCGCCGGTCCACCCGCGACGTCCCCGGGACCTCGCCCGCGGACCAGCCTCCACCCTCCGCGTCCTCCAGCAGCGTCGCGCCCGAGTCGTCGGTCACGCGCACCCGGCACGCGGCGTCGACGCGCGCGCCGATCGCCCCGGCGCGCACCACGAGCGCCCCGTCCTCCCCCCCGACCTCGACCGCGGACAAATCCGGAGGCGCGACGACCGCCCACGACTGCCGCTCGGGCGCGCCGAGCGCCGGGTACCGCAGCCGCACCACGCCGTCGGCGACCGCCTCGACCCTCAGGTCCAGCCCCGGGCAGTGGGCCACCGCGCCCCAGGGCTTCGCTTCGGCCCACGCGGGAACGCCTTCTCCGCCCTCCCCTTCCTGCGAATCGGTGTCCAAGTCCGTGTCCGTGCCCGTGCCCGTGTCCGTGCCCGTGTCCGCCCCCGTGTCCGCCCCCGTGTCCGTGCTCGTGCCCGTGTCCGTGCCCGTGCCCGTGTCCGCCACCTCCGCATCGGCGGCAACGAACGCATTGCACCCCAGGCACGCCGTCGCCGCGACGATCGCAGCCGCCCTCATCGCCCCCTCACAATCCGTCGAACCGCACCGTCACCGGCGCGTCCTCGGTCGCCCCCGGCTCGACCAGGTACAGGTACTCCCGGACCATCGCGACCCGGTCCGGGACACCGAGGCCGGCCCCGGGGGGGAAGTGGAGCCGCAGGCACGAGGATTCCGCCACCGGCCCCGCGTCGTCCGCGACCGGTCCCCCGCCTTCCGCGGCATCGTCGTGCACCGGCCCCGCCGCGATCGTCGCGATCCGCTCGTCCGGCGACACCACCAGCACGACCCTGGCCGCGCCCGGGAGGCCCGGGAGCCGCACGAGGACAGGCCGGAACGGGTGCACGTCCACCGCGCCCGCCCTGTCGCACGCCGGCCGGGTCCGGGGCCGCGACGGGTCGGCCGGGTCCAGCCCGTCGGACAGCGGCCGCGACGCGTCGAACCGCACGACCGCGGGCCAGTGCGCGTGCCGCCGCGCCCACTCCTCGCGCAGCGAGTCCGCGGAGGCGCGCCGGAACAGGTGGAGCTGCGGGGACATCATCACCGACCACATCTCGGCGAGCGACAGGCCCTGGTCCGCGACGTCGAGGCTTTCCGCCTCGCGCGCCAGCGCGGCCGCCCCGCGCTCGACGACCTCGGCGACGCCGCCGTCCCCGGGGGCCTCCTCCGCGCCCGGCAGCAGCCGGATGCGGGCAAGGTCCGCACGCTCGATCGCGAGGTACGCGGGGTTCTCCGGCCCGATGAAGTGGCCGATGCGCGCGCGGCCCGCCACGGCGCGGTCGTCCGGGGGCGCGTCGATCCGGCCGAGTCCCCACTGCGCGGCGATCACCGCGGCCGCCGCGACGGCGAGCCACGCAGGCCCGGTCCAGCCACCGACGACCCGGTCCGCGCCCCACCCGATCCACACGAGGAGCGGCAGGTAGGCCATGACCTGGATCGCCCACTTGTCCTTCTCGATGAAGTCGCCGTTCGAGGCCAGGAACGCGAGGATCGGCAGCAGGAACGCGGCGCCGGCCAGGAACGACCGGCGGTCCCGCCGCGCGTGCGCCGCCGCCCCGAGGGCCGCGAGCGCGAGCGCCGGCACCCCGAGGTGCCTGATCATGGACAGCGGCACCAGCGCGAACGTCGGGAACGGGTTGTGCGGCGACCGGCCGATCGTGTCGTGGAACGGCCACCCGAGGACCGCGCGGAGCGTGTACTCGATCCCGAGGAAGCTGTGGCGTGTCGGCGCGGTGTACGAGAAGTGCTCGTGGAAGAACGGCGTGCCGAACGCGATCCAGTAGCGGGCGATCGCCGGCGCCGCCGCGACCGCGAACCCCGCGGCCGCGAGCGCCCATGCCCTCCTGCCCCCCTCGCGCCACGGCACGGTTCGCGACGCGGCGATCGCCACGCCGCCGAACCCGAGCGCCGCGACCGGCTCCGACGCGAACAGGAGCCCCGCCGCCGCGCCCGTCGCGAGCGCGGACCCGCGCCGCAGCGCCATCAGCACCGCGAGCCACGCCGACAGCGCCAGCACGAGCCGGTTCTGGTCGGCCACGAGCGCCACGACCGGCAGCCCGGCGGACGCGACCGCGGCGACGACGGCCCCCCCGCGCGACACCCCGGTCCGGCGCGCCACCACGTACGCGGCGAGCGGGAGCAGCGCGAACACGGCGCCCCAGAACACGCGGATGCCCACGAGCCCGTACATGGCGAAGCCCGGGGTGATGAAGAGGGTCGGCCCGAGCCGCTGGTGCCCGTTGTACGAGAGCGTCGGGTTCCCGCCGCCGTCGAGGCCCGCGCCGAGCGCGCACGGCAGGTAGATGCACTCGAAGTGGAAGCTCATCGTGGTGTCGAACGTCAGGACCTGCCACACGAATGCGGCCGCGGACAGCATCGCGACCGCGGCGTGGGCGAGCACCGCGGCCCGCGCGGGTCTCGCCTCCCCCCCGCGGCCGCGCAGGAACGCCCACGCGGGCCCCGCCTCGCACCGGAGCGAGGCCGCTATCGCGACCGCCACGCCCGCGGCGACCCAGACGGACACCGGAACGCGCACGATCGCTGCGACGACCGAGACCGCGGCAGGGACCGCGAACGCCGCCGCGCCGAGCGCCACGGCCGCGCCGGCGAGACGCGGCGTATCGCGGAACCCGCCGGTGACGCGGGACGCGACGAGGAGCCCCGGGACCGCGAACAGCGCCGCCCCGGACACCGCGACCCACAACAGGTTGAGCGCCGTTGTCACGCCCGACTTCCCCGTCCGACCCGGGCGCTATTGTAGGCGTTCTCGTTCGGCCACCCGTCGTTCTTCGACGAGCGATCCGCGCTGAGCGCTCGGCGGCCGGGTAGCCGGACGGTCCGCGTGCGCTCCCCGCCTACGGCGAGCAGAACGAGCCGGGGTCGCCTGGGCGGCAGGTCTGGAGCGCGCCGCCCGTGCCGCCGGGCTCCGCGCAGTCCGCAGCCGACGTGCAGGCGCGCGCGCAGAAGTGCTGCGATCCGAACCGGAAGCACCTGCCCGGGGGCTCGCAGGTCAAGGCGCCGGTCGGCGAGCACGCCTCGGTGCAGATGCCGCCCGCGCACGGCGAGGTGCCGCACAGGGGCGTCACGCAGAGGGCCGACGCGCACTGGCCCGCGTCCTGGCACGCGCCGTACATCGGCACGTTGCCGGTAGGCAGGCACTGGCGCGGGTTTTTCGTGGCGCAGGCGTAGCCGGGGCGGCAGTCGCTCGCGGACGCGCACGTCGCGTAGCAGTAGCGGCCCGACGCGGTCAGCGCGCAGAACGAGCCCGACGGGCAGTCGGTCCCGCCGCACGGCGTGGTGCAGTAGCCGCCCGGGAAGTTCAGGGCGCAGATCGCGGGGAACTGGCCGCAGTCCGGGTTGTCCCTGCACGCATCACCGATGGCCGGTCCCGGCGGGGGGGCGTCGGGCGCGTCGGGGGCGGAGGGACCATCTGGGCCGGCGTCCGGGGTCGCGTCGGGCGCGTCGGGCATGGCCTCGCCGGCGACGTCGGCCGGCCCCGGCACGTCCTCCACGGCGTCCGGCGTGTCCGTGTCGGACCGCACCGTGGTGCCGTACGGACCGCACCCCGCGAGCGCGACGGCGCGCGTGACGACTACGAGCGCGACGACGTGGACGACGCGGGCCAAGGCGTCCTCCGGGGGGTGGGCGCGTGCGGGGACGACCGTTCGTCGCCCCGCACGCGTTTCGACCGATGGGAGCCATCCCTTCGGGTCTGGCGGGATCGTAGGGCGACCCGCGCGAACGCGCCAAGAAGGCGACAGCGGGGCTACATTCCCCCCGGACGGAACGGAGCGTTGCGGTGGGTCGGCGAACCCGGATCGTGTGCACGCTCGGGCCGGCCTCGTCGTCCGACGCGGTCCTGGCGGGACTGGTCGGCGCGGGCATGGCCGTCCCGCGGCTCAACTTCAGCCACGGCACGCACGAGTCGCACGGCGCGACGCTCGCGGCGGTGCGACGCGTCGCCGCGGCGGCCGCGCGGGAGGGGCGGTCCGTCGGCGTGCTCCAGGACCTGTGCGGCCCGAAGGTCCGCGTCGGCGAGATGCCCGGCGGCGGCGTGGAGATCGCCGACGGCGAGGTCCTGCGGTTCGCGTTCGGCGTGACCACGGGCGCGCTGCCCGTCGAGTACGACCGGCTCGCGCACGACGTCCGGCCCGGCGACCGCATCCTGTTCGACGACGGGGCGCTGGGGGCGCGCGTCGAATCCGCGACGGGCGGCGTGGTCGAAGTCCGGTTCGCCTCGGCGGGGACACGGCGAGGTACGTGGCGTCGTCCCGGCCGCGGCCGCCGGTGATGATCGTCAGCCCGAACGAGTCCACCCTGCGGCGCGCGTCGCTTCTGTGGGGGTGCAGGGCCGCACGCTGCCCGCCCTTCGAGGCCCCCGGCGACGCGCTCCGGCACGCGGAGGCCGCGCTGATCGCTGCGGGACTGGTGCGCACCGGGGAGGCATACGTGCTCGCAGTCGGGCGGGGGCCGTCGAGGGAGTCCGCGGCGAGGATCCACGTGCGCGTGGCGGGGGAGTAGCTGCACGCGGCGGGACGCGGAGGGGGGATCAGAAGCAGGCACCCGAAACCCGCCACGCGTTCCCCTGGGCAGGGTCCTGCTTGACGCGGCACGGGGTGGGCATGTCGCTCGAGGAGTTCGCGACGAACAGCATCAGCGACTTGCCCTCCTCGCGGCGGTCCATCAGCTTGTAGTGGTACGCGATCCTGTCCGTCAGGAGCAGGTCGGCCTTCTTGCGGATCGCCCGGTACTTGAACTCCCGCCAGTTGTTCAGCGAGGACGGCAGTTCGGTCTCCTCGGAGTGGAGCAGCGCGACGAACTGCTGCCAGCCCTCCTCCTCGTCCGCGACCTTGCCGGTCTTGAGCACGTCCTGGATCACCTTCTCCGGGGTGCCGGCCTCGGGGTTCGTGATGCTCTCGCCGATGCCGAGCCGCGTCCTGATGCGCTGGCAGCCGGCAAGGGTGAGGGCGGCGATTGCGAGGACGACGAACGGCGTGATGCGGCGCACGGTCGGACCTCCGTTGCGACGCCGGAACTCTAGCACGAATCGGGTGCGGCCCGCGGTCACGCCAGATCGATCGGGAACGCCATGACGTCGCGGATGGACGCGGCGCCGGTGAGCAGCATCACGACGCGGTCCAGCCCGAGCGCCACGCCAGCGCACGGGGGCAGGCCCTCGCGCAGCATGGACACGTAGCGCGCGTCCACGGGGTATCCGGGGAGGCCCAGGCGCCGCCGCTCCGCGAGGTCCGCCTCGCAGCGCGCGACGTAGGCGTCGGCGTCGGTCAGCTCGGAGAAGCCGTTGGCCAGCTCGAGCCCCCCGGCGTACGCCTCGAAGCGCTCGGCCACGGTAGGGTCGGACGGCTTCAAGCGCCCGAGCGACGCGGCGTCCGCCGGGTACTCGATCAGGAACTCGCCGCGCGTCGTGCCGACCAGGGGCTCCACGCGCTCGGCGAGCACCAGCGTGCGGTCGTCGGTTGCGAGCGCCGCCGGGTCGCCCTCCCCCGCGCGCGCGAACGCCTCGCGGAAGGTGACCCGCGGCCACGGGGGCGAGAGGTCCACGGCGGGCCGGAGCCCCGGCACCTCCGGCGCGACGCTCGACCCGAGCAGGCCCCGGGCGAGGTGCGCGAGCAGGGCCTCGCAGTCGTCCATGATCGCGCCGTAGTCGACCCCGGTCCGGTACCACTCGACCATTCCGAACTCGGGGTTGTGGCGCCCTCCCGCCTCGCCGTCGCGGAAGGCGCGGGTCGCCTGGAAGATGGCGCCGGCACCGGCCGCGATCAGCCGTTTCATGTGGAATTCCGGGCTGGTCGTCAAGTACATGCGACGTCGCGACACGCTGGTCTCGAGCGCGGCGAGGTGGACCTCGACGCCCGGGGACGACACCACGATCGGGGTCTCGACCTCCAGGAACCCGCGGTCGCGGAAGAAGGCGCGCAGCAGCTCCGTGACGCGCGCACGGTCGCGCAGCCGCCGCAGCAGCGCGGCGCCGTCACCCTGGAATCGGACGATGTCGGACATCGAAAAAGGGGTCCCGCGGGCTACTTCTTGGCGCGCTCGACGTACGACCCGTTGCGCGTGTCGATCTTCAGCCAGTCGCCCTCGTTCACGAACAGGGGCACCTGGACCTGCGCGCCGGTCGAGACGGTCGCCATCTTGGTCGCGCCGGTCGCGGTGTCGCCCTTCTTGCCGGGCTCGGAGTACGTGACCTGGGCCACGATGAAGGTCGGAAGCTCGACCGACAGCGGCTCGCCCTCGTAGATGAGCACGCTCACATCCATGTTCTCGGTCAGGAACCTGGCCTGCTCGCCGAGGGCCGCCGAGCCGACCGCGATCTGCTCGTAGTTCTGCCGGTCCATGAAGTAGGCGTGCTCGCCGTCGCTGTACAGGTACTGGCAGGGGCGCTCCTCGAAGTTCGCGGGCTCCAGGCGCTCGCCCGTCTTGTAGGTCCGGTCGAGCGCGCGGCCGGTCTTCAGGTTCTTGATCCGGACGCGCGTGAAGGCGGTGCCCTTGCCGGGCTTGACGAACTCGAAGTCGACGACGATCCAGGGGTCGCCGTCCACCTTGATCTTCAAGCCCTTCCGGATCTCTGAAGTCTCGTACATGCCGCTCCTCCTGCCTGGCCGCTCCCGCAGGCTGCCCCGCGGGCGGGCGGAGTCTAAGGCAGGTGCGGGGAGGGGTCAAGTCGTGGGGGAGGCCCCTCAGGCGTGACCGGTATGGGCGCCGGGCACCGCGGGCTTGCACGTGAAGCGCGAGACGCACGCCCAGCAGCCCTGCTGGACCGCCAGGACCTCGGTCTCGTCGCAGACCGGCGCGTCCACCAGGCAGGTCGGGGTGGTGCCGTCGTCGGGGGAGCAGGTCGAGGGGTGGACGCAGCGCTGGCAGCCGTCGATCGCGGCCATGACCTTGTCGCCGTCGCACGGCGGAGGCACGGCGCGGCAGAGGACCGGCCCGCCGTCGCTGCACTCGTCGTCGTACGGGAAGATGCAGTCCGCGATCGCCTCGTCGACGATGATCTCGAGCGTCCCGGACACGCCCTTCTCGCCCCCAGCGCCTTCCGACGTCGCCCGGATCAGGACCTTGTCTCCCGGCTTCGCGGCCGTGCCCAAGTGCATGTGGGTCAGGGCGATCTCCTGCTCGCCGTCCTGGACGAACTCGTAGGACGGGATCCAGCCCTGCTGGCCGGAGAACTGGTTCAGGGCGAACGTCACGGAGGTCTTCGCCGGGATGGACGTGTGCCACGCCACGGTCACGCGGTACGAGGTGAATGCCGGGTGCGCGCCGCTCGCGTCGCAGGCGGCGGACTTCACCGACAGGTCCACCTCGACCCCGTACGGCACGCACCGGCCGATCTGGTCGTCGGCACAGGCGCCGCACGCGTAGCAGAGGTCGATGCACCCGCAGAAGTACGCGTCCTTGCACCAGCCGCCGGTGCAGTCGTCGTCGGTCCAGCAGCATGCCTCGCCCTCGGGACACGCAGGCCCGCCCGGCCACGGCACGCAGCGGCCCGGCATGTGGTCCCGGCCGCCGGCGCCCTTGCACACGTGGCTCTTCGAGCAGTCGGAGCCGGAGTTGCAGCACCCGTGCGGCAGGGGCGTGCAGGTGCCCGGGAGGTCCGCCCCGTCGTCGTTGCACAGGTCGCCGCAGCCGCAGTTGAGGCTCACGCCCTCGCACGTCTGCGTCCCGTAGCAGTCCCACTCGAACCAGCACCGCCCGGGGGCGGCCTCGGGCACGCAGAGCGCCCCAGGCCCGCAGACGAATGCAGCGGGGCAGTCGAAGTCGGTGTCGCAGCACGCGCCCGTGTCCTCGACGCACGTCCCCGGCATGTCGCAGCCGTCGCCCTCGCCGTTCCAGTCGCACGGGCACGGGATCGCGCCGACGCACACCTTGCCGGGGCCGCAGTCCGAGCCGGTCCAGCACATGCCCGCCGGCTGCGCGGGCAGGCAGGCGCCCTGGAACTCGCCCGGGACCGGCACGCACCGCCACCCGGTCCCGCACTGCCAGTCGTACGTGCAGCAGTCCGGGGGAGGGGGAACGTCCGGCGCGAGGTCGGGACCGGGGTCGGGCGCGGTCTCGGGCTCGGGGTCCGGTGCGGGGTCGAGGGTCGGGTCGGGCGCAAGGTCAGGTGCGGGGTCGGAGACACCCTCCGCGATGGCCTCCGCGGCAACGTCGGCCGCCCCGTCCGCGGCAACGTCGGCCGCCTCGTCCGCGGCAACGCCGCCCCCCCCTTGTCCGCATGCCGACGCAGGCGCCACAATCAGGGTCACGATCGCGAACACGAATCTCCCGTCCATCTCCTCCTCCTACACCTTTGGCCTGCACGTCATCCGGGAAACGCACGCGAAGCACCCGCCCTGGACCGCGAGCACCCGGTACGGCTCGCACTCCGGCGGCTCCTCCGCGCACACGGCCGGAGACCCGTCGTCGCACGAGCAGGTAGCCGGATACACGCAGGACACGCAGCCCTCGATCGTCGCCATCACCAGCCCCGCGTCGCAGTCGCCGGGGGCCGCCCGGCAGAGCGGAGGGAACCCGTCGCTGCACTGCTCGTCGAACCCGAACAGGCAGTCCGCGTCCTCCTCGGTGACGGGCACGATCGCGGGCTCGGACAGGCCCACCTGCCCCCCCTGCCCTTCCACGCGGATGCGGATCAGGATCTCGTCGCCCGCCTTCGGGGCACGCCAGAAGCCCATGGAACCGAGGCCCAGGTCGAAGGCGTGGTCCGTCACGAAGCCCTCGTCGATCGGCACGTACCCGCCGCCCGGAAGGAACTCGTTCAGCGCGTACTCGATCCGGCTCTTCGCCGGGATCGACGTGTCCCACGCGAGCTTCACGACAAGGCGCGACCACGGCCCGTCGACCTCGCAGTGCGCCGCGCCGATCGCGACCTGCACCTGGATCCCGTAGGACGCGCAGAAGCCCATCTTCGAGCCGGAGCAGCACCAGGGGCACAGCGTCTCGCAGCCGCAGTCGATCGCGTCCTTGCACCACCCGCCGGGGCAGTCGGCGTCGTTCCAGCAGCACGCCGCGTCCCCGAGGCACTCCGGCCCCGCCGGGGACGGCACGCACCGGCCGGGCAGGTGGTTCAACCCGCCGAAGCCGCGGCAGACCTGCCCGTCCGCGCAGCCCGCGTCGTCGTTGCAGCACCCGGTCGGGAGCGGCGAGCAGTTGCCCGGGAAGGACGCGATCCCGCAGACCGCGCCGCACGGGCACTCGGTGCTGCCCTCGCAGGTCTGCCCGTGCGCGCAGTGGGCGTCGGCCCAGCACTTCCCGGGCGCCGGCTCCGGCTGGCAGGTGCCCCACGCGCCGCACACGTGCTTCGCGGGGCAGTCGAAGTCCGTCTGGCAGCAACCCTGGCGCTGGGCCACGCACTGGCCCGGGATGTCGCAGTCGTCCCCGGCCGCCGCGTCGCACGGGCACGGGTGCGCCCCGATGCAGACCTCGTCCTGGGCGCAGTCCTTGCCCGACCAGCACTTGCCCGCGTCCGGGACCGGCTCGCAAGTGCCCATGGCACCTGGGATCGCGACACAGCGGCTCCCCTTGCCGCACTCGAAGTCGTGGATGCAGCAGCGGTGCGGAGAGGGGACATCCGCATCCCCGCCGGGGTCGCCGGCCGCGTCGATTCCGGGGTCGGCCACCTCGGCGTCCGGCGCGAAGTCCGCCGCGGGGTCGGGCACGACGTCCGCGAACGCCTCGCCCCCCGGATCCGGGGCCGCGTCCGGCGCGCCCTCCCACCCCGAATCGGCCGAGAGGTCCGGCGACGCATCGGGCGCGACGTCCGGCGTCCCCCCTCCTCTTTCGCCGCACGCAAGCCAGCCGAACACCGCAAAAACGACCGCGAACCGCCTCATCACGCACCCCTCCGGCTACCCGCGCCGGGAGCGAAGCAAGACGCGCGCCAACGCGCAACCACCCGAAACGCCGGGATTGTATCCGACCCGCGGCCCTCGCCGACCACACCACCCGTGACACGGATGACGCACCATTGACGCCCTCGCAAGAAGCCTCCGGAAGCCCATTTCGCGGGGGGTACGCGCACGCAACCCCGCGAAGTCATACGGGCCAATTTGTCCCCCGCGCACCGTTTCCGGCCCGTTTGGGGGTTCTTGCATGGGCGTCACCATCGACGCGGTGCCGCCCGATCCCCGATGGTCGAGCCGCCTCGGTGGGGGTCCCATGAAGAGTCGAGACACGCACCCCACCTTCCCGACCCGGCAGGCCCCAGGGGCATCGATCGGAGGGGGGCGCGGCTCGCCCCCCTGCCCGCAGCGCCGCAAGGCGGCGCTCGGGCCACCCCCCTTGCGCGGCCGCCTTGCGGCCGGCGAGCGCGGCGCGCCACGGCGCGGCGCGCTCGTGGCGCTGGCGCAGTCCCCCGCGTTCTGCTATGGTCCGCCCCTCTCGAACCCGCGGGGGCTCGACATGGCCAAGGTGGTGCTCGCCTACAGCGGCGGCCTCGACACGTCGTGCATCCTGAAGTGGCTGCTCGACCTGGGGCACGAGGTGGTGGCGTACGTCGGCAACGTCGGGCAGCGCGAGGACTTCGACGAGGTCCGCCGGAAGGCCCTCGCGATCGGAGCCTCGCGCGTATACGTGGAAGACCTGCGCGAGGAGTTCGTCACCGGGTTCGTGTTCCCCGCGATCCGCGCGAACGCGGTCTACGAGGGCCGCTACCTGCTCGGCACGTCGCTCGCGCGCCCGCTCATCGCGCACCGCCACGTCGAGATCGCGGCCGTCGAGGGCACGGACTGGGTCGCGCACGGCGCCACGGGCAAGGGCAACGACCAGGTCCGCTTCGAGCTGACGTACTGGGCGCTGAACCCGGCCGCGCGCGTCATCGCGCCGTGGAAGGACCCGACGTTCCTCGCGAAGTTCAAGGGCCGCTCCGACCTGATGGCCTACGCGCAGGAGAACGGCATCCCGATCAAGGCCTCGCTCCACAAGCCGTACAGCGAGGACGAGAACGTGATGCACAAGAGCTACGAGTCGGGCGTGCTCGAGGACCCGATGCGGCGGCCCGAGGAGGACATGTTCGAGCTGACCGTGTCCCCGAAGGCGGCGCCGGACCGCGAGACGCACCTGGAGATCGAGTTCAGGGACGGCACGCCGATCAAGGTGACCAACCTGGACGACGGGACCGTGCGCGACACCCCCCTCGGCCTGTTCGAGTACCTGAACGAGCAGGCTGGCGCGAACGGCGTCGGCCGCATCGACATCGTCGAGAACCGCTTCGTCGGCATCAAGTCGCGCGGCGTCTACGAGACCCCCGCCGGCACGATCCTGATCGCCGCGCACCGCGACCTCGAGGGCATCGCGATGGACCGCGAGGTCCAGCACCTGCGGGACATGCTGGTGCCGAAGTTCGCGGAACTGGTCTACAACGGCTTCTGGTACAGCCCCGAGATGGACTTCCTGATGAACGCCTTCGACAAGAGCCAGGAGGCGATCGACGGCCGCGTCCGCGTCGCGCTGTACAAGGGCAACGTGATCGTGACGGGCCGCGAGTCCCCCACCTCGCTCTACAACCAGGACCTCTCCAGCATGGAGATCGAGGGCGGGTTCGACCAGACGGACTCCGCCGGGTTCATCCGCATCAACGCGCTGCGACTCAAGGCCCACGCCGCCGTGCTGCGCCGCAGGCCGTACGCCCGCACGTTCACCGAGGCCGCGCCGAAGCGGTAGCGCCGCGCCGCGTTCCCTGATATGGTTCACCGACTTCTGCGAAGAGGGACTCGATGAGTGGCCTGTTGCTTCGAACGCTGCTCGCGCCGGCCTGCGCCGCGGTCATGGCCTGCGGCGGCGGAGGCGGCTCGGACGGCCAGGCCGGGACGGACCCGGGGAGCGAGGGCGCGGACGTCCCGGAGGCCGGACCCGATGCGGCCGGCGACGCGGCCGACGCCCCGGTCGAGGCCACCGCCGACGCGATCGACGTCGCCGAGGGAACCGCGGACGCGCCGGCCGACCCCTCACCGGGCGACGCGCCTGCGGCCGATGGGGCGGCGGACACGGCCGGCGACGAGGCGACCGGTGACGAGCCCGCCCCCGTGGACGTGGCTCCCGGCGACGCGCCCGGCGACGTCGCGGACCTCGCGTGCGCCGCCCCCGGCAGCGGGACCGGTGCCAAGTGCCCGG